>CAZFDO010000088.1:1865-7012 GCA_964517965.1 uncultured Clostridia bacterium | reverse complement strand
AATTATTTAAAGAAGCCAAAGTGAAACTGGTAAAATATAACGGGGGTAAAAAAACATGATACCCAGGTATTGCACTCCGGAACTGGAAAGAATCTGGACCGATGAAAATAAATTTCAGAAGATGCTGGAAATAGAGATCCTGGCCTGTGAAGCCATGGCTAAATTGGGCAAGATCCCAGCCGGCGCACCAGCCGTGATCAGGAAAAAAGCGAAGATCGATGTTAAGCGTATCAAGCAAATTGAAGATACTACCCGGCACGATGTTATCGCATTCCTTACCCAGCTGGAAGAAGTGGTCGGGCCGGAAGCTAAATACATACATAAAGGACTGACCTCTTCCGATGTTTTAGATACCGCGCTGAGTATGCAAATGAGGGAAAGCCTGGAAATTATTATGGCTGATTTACTCAAATTGGCTTCGGTGCTGAAGAAAAAGGCTAAGGAATATAAGAATACCTTAATGGTTGGCAGAACCCATGGCATCTATGCTGAACCGATCACCTTTGGTTTTAAGGTGGCTTTATGGTATGCCGAGACCTTGCGCAATATTGACCGGGTAAAACAGCTTATCCCGGTTATCAGCGTGGGCAAGATCAGCGGCGCGGTAGGGACCTATGCCAATGTCGATCCAAAGGTGGAAGCTTATGTTTGCCAGAAATTAGGATTTAAGCCAGCGCCAATATCGACCCAGGTTTTACAAAGGGACCGTCATGCGCAATACCTCTGCACTCTGGCTATTGGCGCCGCCACAATCGAAAAGATCGCCACCGAGATCCGCAACCTGCAGCGCAGCGAGATACGCGAAGCAGAGGAATTTTTTGCCAAGGGTCAGAAAGGTTCCAGCGCAATGCCGCATAAACGCAATCCGATCACCTGCGAACAACTATGCGGCCTGGCGCGTATCATCAGGGCCAATTCTATTCCGGCCCTGGAGAATGTGGCTCTCTGGCATGAACGTGATATCAGCCATTCCTCCGTAGAGCGGGTGATCCTGCCTGACAGCTCCATCCTGATGGATTATATGCTGAAAAAAATCATCAATATCATGGAGAACCTGCTGGTTTATCCTGAGAACATGATGGAAAACCTGGACAAAACCAAAGGACTGATATTTTCACAGCAAGTGCTGTTGAATCTTATTGATAAGGGTATTGCCCGGCAACTGGCCTATGTGATCGTGCAGCGCAACGCCATGCGGGTGTGGCAGGATAAGGGCAATTTTGTTGACTATTTAAAGGAAGATTGTGACCTGCAGCAATATTTTTCGGCAGCGGAAATAGAAGCAATATTTGACTACAAATACCACTTGAAGAATATCGATAAGATATTCAAGAGACTGAAAATATAAAAATGTCGACGAGTCCATCGAGTCTTCGAGTTACGAGTCAATAAAATAATTTACAAGACTCGCTAACCCGCGACTCGCAGACTATCTCGGAAGTACTTCCAAGGAGTATTAACATGCCATGTCTAGTAATAGTAGGAGCCCAATGGGGTGATGAAGGCAAAGGCAAGATCGTCCATCTCTTAAGCCAATACGCTGATTTCATCTGCCGCTTTCAGGGAGGCAATAATGCCGGCCATACCGTAGTTTTTGACGGCAATGTATATGTTCTTCATCTTATACCCTCAGGAATACTGCAACCGCATAAGAAATGTATTATCGGCAACGGCGTAGTGGTAGATCCTGAAGCTTTGCTGACGGAGCTTAATTTTGTAAAATCGAAAAACATGACTACTCGCAACCGTCTCTATATCAGTGATCTTAGCCATATTACCTTGCCATACCATCGCCTGATGGATAGCCTAGGTGAAGAAACCCTGGGCAAACAAAAGATCGGCACCACCAAAAGAGGTATCGGCCCGACCTACTCGGACAAAGTAGCCCGGCGCGGTATCAGGATGGCTGATTTCATGGATAAAGAAACATTTTATAAACTTTTAAAGGATAACCTCAAAAGGAATAATGATGTCCTGGTCAATGTTTACAAACAGAAAAAATTATCATTGGAAGTGCTTTATCGCGATTACCTGAAGATCGCGGCTAAGATCCGCCCGTATGTAACCGATACCACCGTAATGGTGAATAAAGCCCTGGATGAAGGAAAGAACATACTCATCGAAAGCGCTCAGGGTACTATGCTGGATCTGGACTTTGGGACCTATCCATATGTCACTAGTTCTAATCCTATTTCCGGCGGAGCCTGTACCGGACTGGGCATACCGCCGCACCGGATCGAACAAGTGCTGGGCATTTGTAAAGCCTATACCACTCGCGTTGGAGAGGGCCCATTCCCGACAGAATTAAAAGATGTCACTGGTGATTACCTGCGCAAGAAGGGCGGCGAATATGGAGCCACTACCGGCCGTCCCAGGAGATGCGGCTGGTTTGACGCTTTAGTGGTACGGCATGCTTCCCGGATCAATGGATTCACGGGATTAGCCTTAACCAAGCTTGATGTCTTGGACGACCTGGATATTATCAAGATATGTACCGGTTATAAGTATAAAGGCAAAACCCTGAAGGAATTTCCCCATAATCGCCGGGTGCTGGAAGAAGTACAGCCAATATATAAAGAAATGCCTGGTTGGAAAACTAATACCAGTCATCTGAAAAAATACCAGGACCTGCCGCTCAATGCCAAGCGTTATATGCATGAGCTGGAAAAGGTAGTGGGAGTGAAGATCGCTATTTTGTCGCTGGGCAAAGATAAGTATGAAACTATCGTCCTTGATAAAAATATTACTAAGTTTAAATAATAAAACGTTATGCGTCGTGCGTTAAGCGTTTTGCGTATGTCCTGCGCACTACGCACCCCGCACAGCGCAAGACGCTACAAGGAGCAATCATGACCAAAGCGATACTGGTCCTGGAAGATGGGACAGTATTTCAAGGGCAGAGTTTTGGTGCCGAAGGCGAATGTTACGGTGAAGTGGTATTTAACACTTCCATGACCGGCTACCAGGAGATCATCACTGACCCGTCATATAAAGGCCAGATCGTGACCATGACCTATCCGGAGATAGGCAATTATGGCGTCAATCTGGAAGACAAGGAATCCCGCAAAGTTTTCCTGGAAGGATTTGTCGTCAAAGAATATTCCAAAATATATTCTAACTGGAGAGCCAGGGAATCCCTGAGCGACTACCTCAAACAAAATAATGTCCCTGGTATTGAAGGCATAGACACGAGAAAACTGACTAGGTTATTACGTACCAAGGGAGCTATGAAGGCTATAATTTCTACGGTCCAGTTCGAGCCTAAAAACCTTTTAAATAAGGTGAAGGGATCTCCGGGCTTAGTGGGTCGCGACCTGGTCCGGGAAGTTACCAATCCGGAAACATATCAATGGAGAACGCACGACCAGGATTGGATTGACATTCCGGCTCTTAAGAAATATAAAGTCATAGCCATTGATTGCGGCATTAAGTATAATATTCTGCGGCTCTTAGAAAATATTGGCTGTGAAGTAACTGTCGTTCCTGCCCAGACTCCTGCCTCAGCGATCCTGGCAAAAAATCCGGACGGTGTTTTTATTTCCAACGGCCCGGGTGATCCCGAACCAGTATCCTACGTTATTGAAACCATACGCGCTTTACTGGGCAAGAAACCTATTTTTGGCATCTGTCTGGGGCATCAGCTTTTGGGCCTGGCGCTTGGCGGGAAAACCTACAAGCTTAAATTTGGCCATCATGGCGGGAACCATCCGGTCAAGCATCTGGCCACTGGCAAAGTTGAGATCACTGCCCAGAACCATGGATTTTGCGTTGATATCAACTCCCTCAATAAAGAAGATATAGAGATCACCCATGTAAACCTTAACGACCAGACCAATGAAGGTTTCCGTCATAAAAAGTACCCGGCTTTCTGTGTCCAGTATCACCCGGAATCTTCTCCAGGCCCGCATGATTCACGCTATTTATTTGAAGAATTTATTAAACTCATGGAGGAATATAAATAGAACCAAATGCGCTTATAGCTAATGGCTTATGGCGTATGGTTTATAGAAACTTTTTTTTCATCGTTTTTGCTATATGCTATAGGCCATATGCTATTTGCGAAAGTGAGGTTAACGTGCCAAAAAGACAGGATATTAAAAAAGTATTGATCATTGGTTCCGGCCCGATCATTATCGGCCAGGCTTGCGAATTTGATTATTCCGGGACCCAGGCCTGCAAAGCGCTTAAAGAAGAAGGGTATGAAGTGGTGCTGGTGAACTCTAACCCCGCTACGATCATGACTGACCCTGGAACAGCTGACCAAACCTACATTGAGCCATTGACCTTAGAAAGCGTTGAAAAGATCATCGAGAAAGAGCGGCCAGATGCCTTATTGCCTAATTTAGGAGGGCAAACCGGCCTTAATCTCGCTTCCAGCCTGCATAAAGCCGGCATCCTGGATAAATACAAAGTGCAGCTCATCGGCGTTAAAGCAGATGCCATTGAGCGCGGCGAGGATCGTATCATTTTCAAGGAAACTATGCAGCGCCTGGATATATCTGTCCCTGTTTCTGAACCCTGTTATTCAGTCGAAGAGGCTGAAAAGATCGCTGAGCGTATGAAATATCCGGTGGTCCTGCGGCCAGCTTATACTATGGGCGGCACAGGCGGCGGCATCGTCTATAATGTGGAGGAATTGCGGGAAGTGACGGCGCGCGGCCTGCTGGCCAGCCTGATCCATCAGGTATTGGTGGAAGAGTCGGTCCTGGGTTGGGAAGAATTGGAATTGGAGGTAGTACGCGATGATAAAAGCCAAAAAATAACGGTTTGTTTTATTGAAAATATTGACGCCATGGGCGTACATACCGGCGACAGTTTCTGCACTGCCCCAATGCTTACGGTTCCAAAAGCGTTACAGAAAAGAATGCAGGAAATGTCGTATAAGATCGTCGATGCTATTGGGGTTATCGGCGGTACCAATGTCCAATTTGCCCATAATCCTAAAGATGACCGTCTGGTGGTCATAGAAATTAATCCCCGTACCTCCCGTTCATCAGCCCTGGCTTCTAAAGCCACGGGATTCCCGATAGCCCGCATTTCCACAATCCTGGCCAGCGGCATTACCATGGATGAAATTCCCTATTGGCGCAAGGGTACCCTGGAAAAATATGAGCCGTGGGGAGATTATGTAGTTATTAAATTTGCCC
>CAZFDO010000088.1:0-1855 GCA_964517965.1 uncultured Clostridia bacterium | reverse complement strand
TTTGCCCGCTGGGCTTTTGAAAAATTCCCCCAGGCCAAAGACTTACTGGGGACGCAGATGAAAGCCGTCGGCGAAGTAATGTCTATCGGCAAGACCTTTAAAGAAGCTTTTCAGAAAGCTATCCGTTCCCTGGAAATTGGACGGTATGGCCTGGGAGGAGCCAAAGATTTCCAGGATCTTTCCCTGGACCAGTTACAGGCAAAATTATCCCAGCCTTCAAGTGAAAGAGTGTTTTTGATGTACGAAGCCCTGCGTCAGGGTATGACTCCTGAAGAACTGCACGATATCACCTTCATCAATACCTGGTTCATCAAAGAGATGCAAGACCTGGTGCTGTTTGAAGAAGAAATAGCGAAGTCCCCTTTTGCCGATTTGCCGAAAGAAAAACTGATCAAGGCAAAAGAATGGGGCTTTTCCGATAAATATCTGGCAAAGATATTTAATATAAAGGAAATTGAAGTACGGCAGAGGAGACTGGCGGCCGGTAAAATATGCCGCTATGAAGCTATCCCGGTCAGCGGTATAAAAGATGCCGCTTATTATTATTCTACATATTCCCCGGGAAAAGATGAGGTTCCGGTATCAAAAAAGAAAAAGATCATGATCCTGGGCGGAGGCCCCAACCGTATCGGCCAGGGTATTGAATTTGATTATACTTGCGTGCACGCGGCTTTTGCCTTGCGGGACGCAGGATATGAATCGATCATGGTTAATTGCAACCCGGAAACTGTTTCTACCGACTATGATACCTCGAATAAGCTGTATTTTGAGCCTTTGACGGTAGAAGATGTATTAGCCATTTATGACAAGGAAAAACCAGAGGGCGTGATCGTCCAATTCGGCGGCCAGACGCCGCTCAATATCGCCCAGGAATTAAAAGATAACGGCGTGAATATACTGGGCACGACGCCTGAAAGTATCAGGCTGGCAGAGGACCGAGAATATTTCCGGGAAAAAATAATCGCCTTAAATATTCCCCAACCGGAAAGCGGGACAGCGCGTTCCCTGGAAGAAGCAATGGCGATAGCTAATAAGATCGGTTATCCGCTGATCGTTCGTCCTTCTTTTGTCCTTGGTGGACGGGGCATGGAAATTATTTATGAAGAAGAACGGCTAAAAAAATACGCTACAGAGGCGATCAATGTCAGTCCCGAATACCCCATGCTGATCGACCGTTTCCTGGAACAAGCCCTGGAAACAGAAGTGGATGCTTTATGCGACGGCCAGGATACTTTTGTGGCCTCAGTCATGGAGCATATAGAGTATGCCGGCGTTCATTCCGGCGACTCAGCCTGCGCTATTCCGCCGCGTACCATCAAAGAGAAACATTTGCAAACCATCGAACTATACACAAAACAGATAGCTGAAGAGCTTAAAGTGATCGGTTTGATCAACATCCAGTTTGCTATCGGCAATGATAAAGTCTATATCCTGGAAGCTAATCCCCGGGCTTCGAGAACCGTACCCCTGGTATCTAAGATCGCCGGCATTCAATCCGCTCATATTGCCACCCAGTTGATGCTGGGCAAAAAACTTAAGGATTTTCCGGAACTTAAAAAACGCAAACTGCCGTATGTCGGGGTAAAAGAAGCAGTTTTCCCCTTTAACATGTTCCCGGAGGTTGATCCGATCCTCGGCCCGGAAATGAGATCCACCGGCGAAGTATTGGGTATCGCTAATACTTTTGGCCTGGCCTATTATAAAGCCCAGGCTGCCACCGGCACTGAATTGCCGGTCGAAGGCAATGTGCTGTTGACCGTAGCTGACAAGGACAAAAAGGCCTTATTGCCTATTGCCAGAAAAATAAAATTTTCACCCCCATTCTGCCCTTAAGACATACTATAAGAAGTAAAGA
>CAZFDO010000087.1:0-7055 GCA_964517965.1 uncultured Clostridia bacterium | reverse complement strand
CACCTCATTACAAACTAAGAAGCAAGCTCATAAGAGAATATCCATGCTCACTTGCTATGATTATCCTACTGCTAAACTGATAAACGAAGCTGGTATCGATATTTTATTAGTGGGTGATTCCCTGGCGATGGTAGTGCTTGGCTATGAGACGACCCTGCCGGTGACTATGGAAGAAATGCTGCATCATGTAAAGGCAGTTAAGAGGGGCAATAAGCATGCTTTATTGGTAGCAGATATGCCATATCTTTCTTACCAGATCAAGCCTGCCGAAGCAGTGCGCAATGCCGGCCGGTTCCTGAAAGAAGGCGGGGCCGAAGCTGTGAAGGTTGAAGGCGGCCGGGAAATGGCCAAAACTATCAAAGCTATGATCGATGCAGATATCCCGGTGATGGGGCATATCGGTTTGACACCTCAAGCTGTGCATAAAATGGGTGGGTACAGAGTACAGGGCCGGGAGAAGGCACAGGCAGAGAAATTAAAGGAAGATGCCCTGTTGTTGCAGGAAGCAGGTGCTTTTTCAATGGTGTTAGAGAGCGTTCCTTGGCAGTTGGCTAAAGAGATCACGGAGAGCTTAAGAATTCCTACTATTAGCTGCGGAGCAGGGAAATATTGTGATGGGCAAGTGCTGGTGACTCCGGATATGCTGGGGATGTTCACGGATTTTGCGCCGAAATTCGTAAAGAAGTATGCGGATGTGGGCAAGATTATGCTGCAGGCGTTCCGCCAGTATAAAAAAGAAGTAGAATCCGGCAAATTCCCCGATAAGAAACATTCGTATTAGAAGGTATAGCCTCACTGTCACGCTATAAAAAACTATGACTAACAACTTAAATATACGTATTCCAATGTGGGTAGCAATACCGGTAGTAATTGTCGCTGTGACGATAATATGGGGATGGGGAGCCTCGAGGCTCATCCTGACCCCGCCGCGTTATGACCTGGACACCAAACCCTCAGAATTGAACATGTCTTACGAAGAGATCACCTTCTCCTCCACCGATGGCATTAAAACCAATGGATTTTTTATACCGGCTGGCAAGGCTAAAGCCACGGTTATAGTCTTGCATGGCTACGGCACCAATAAAAGCGATATGCTGTCTTTTGCTGAGATGCTGCATCATCACAGTTATAATGTCCTGGTTTTTGATTTCCGCGGCCATGGACAGACTAAAGGTAAATGCACTCTTGGCTTTAACGAGACCAGGGATCTGGCAGGTGCGGTTAACTATTTAGGTACCCGTAAAGATGTTAATCAGAACAAGATCGGGGTGCTCGGCTGCTCCATGGGAGCCAATGTGGCCATTATCGGGGCAGCTAATGATCCTAGAATTAAGGCTGTGGTAGCAGATAGCGGATTTGCTTCTTTTGAAAAAACCATTACTAAGTTTGCCAAATTGTTCTATAGCCTGCCAAAGTATCCGTTCGTTCCACCGGCAATATGGTTCGCAGAGTTAAGGGCAGGCTTTTGCGCCAGGAAGGCCGATGCCACAAAATATATCGGCAAGATCTCACCGCGGCCGGTATTTGTCATCGGCGGGGCCAATGATGTACGGATACCGCCGGTGAATCAGGAAAATTTATTTAGAGCGGCCGGTGAACCAAAGCAAATATGGATAGCGCCGGAGGCGGACCATCTGGAAGTGCGCAGTTTGTGGCCGCAGGAATATGAGAAAAGGGTCGTCAGCTTTTTTGACAAGTACTTAAAATAAGGTATAGCCTCACTGGCTCGCCCATTCATCAGGTAACTGTAACATTTTTTCGCTAAGGTGTCGATTTTCAAGGCGCCAAAGGTCTTTTGACAACTCGGTGTCTCGCAACTCGCCCACAGGGCTCAAACATGCCTCGGCATCCAGCAACCAAAAGATACCCTCGTTGTCTGCAAGCGTGCTTTGGCTAAAATCGACAATGCTGTTCAAAAATATTAACAGTTCCCTGAGGTACTTAAAAAAGGAATGTTTTGTTAAATGAAAATTATTCGTAAAATAAAATTGATGCAGGAATATGTGCAAAAGCAGCGCCAGGCTGGTAAAACCATTGGCTTTGTGCCGACGATGGGGGCGTTGCATGAGGGGCATCTTAGCCTCATCCGCCAGGCCGCCAAAGAAAATGATATAGTTGTAATAAGTATTTTTGTTAATCCTACCCAGTTTGGGCCGAAAGAAGATTTCAAAAAATATCCTAGGCCAATGGCCAAAGATTTGCGGTTGGCCAAAAGTGCCGGAGCAGATGTGATTTTCAATCCCAAGGCAGAAGAAATGTATCCGGCTGGATATCAGACCTATGTGGAAGTAGGAAAAATAGCTGAAGGGCTCTGCGGAGCATCGCGGCCAGGCCACTTTCGGGGTGTGGCAACCATAGTGGCCAAGCTATTTAATGCCGTACCGGCAGATAAAGCCTATTTTGGACAGAAAGATTACCAGCAAACACAGGTTATCAAACAGCTGGTGAAAGATTTAAATATTTCAGCGCAAATTGTGGCCTGCCCAATTATCCGGGAAAAAGATGGCCTGGCCATGAGTTCGCGTAACCAGTATTTAAGCCCGAAAGAGAGAAAATCCGCGACTTGTTTGTATGAAGCTCTTAAAATAGCGAAAGCCATGATCAACAGCGGGATAAAAGATGTAAGTAAGACAAAGAAAGAAATGAGAAATATTATTGAAAGCAATTTATCGGCACGGGTTGATTATATTGAAATTGTAGATGCGGAAACAATGCAATCAGTGACCAGGATAAAGGGTAAAGTTACTATTGCCCTGGCTGTATTCATCGGCAAAACCAGGCTGATCGATAATGTGGTGACAGGATGAAAAAAAAGCTACAAAATAAACAAATTAGCGTTGATTTTCTCGTCATCGGCAGCGGAGTGGCGGGGCTTTCGTTTGCCCTGAAAGTAGCGCCTTACGGTAAGGTAGCGATCATTACTAAAAAGCAAGCGACTGAATCTTCCACTTTCTATGCCCAGGGTGGAATTGCCGCGGTGTTGTCAGGCGAAGATACCTTCCAGATGCATATTAAAGATACTTTGATCGCCGGCGCTGGTTTGTGCCATCCTGATGTAGTGGCGATGGTGGTCAAAAGCGCGCCGGAACGGATCAGGGAATTATTAAGCTACGGCGTGAAATTTACCCGCTGGGACAAAGACCAGGAGCATTTGGACCTGACCAAGGAAGGCGGCCATTCCAAGCGGCGTATCGTCCATGCCCAAGACTTGACCGGCAAGGAAATAGAAGAAAAACTATTAGCCATGGTTAAACAGAAAAAAAACATCAGGATCTATGAAGATCATATTGCCATTAACTTGATCAAGAATACCAATGATCATACCTGCTGGGGCGCGTATGTCCTGGATATCAAGAAAAAAGCCGTGGTCACTTTACTATCCAAGGTGACTGTGCTGGCCACCGGTGGCGCAGGAAAAGTATATCTCATTACCAGCAATCCGGATACCGCAACCGGGGATGGCATAGCCATGGCCTACCGGGCAGGCGCTCAGATCGCCAATATGGAGTTCATGCAATTTCATCCAACCTGCTTGTATCATCCAAAAGCGAAATCCTTTCTGATCAGTGAATCAGTACGAGGAGAGGGCGGTATCCTGCGGCTCAAAGACGGCCCGGCTTTTATGAAAAAATATCATCACTTAAAAGACCTGGCACCGCGTGACGTAGTGGCCAGGGCGATAGATGCAGAACTCAAAAGGACAGGTGCAGAATGCGTTTATTTGGATATCACTCATATGCCGTCTTCTTTGGTCAAAAAAAGATTCCCAAATATTTACAAAAAGTGCTTATCTTTTGGCATTAATATGACTAAAGAGCCGATCCCAGTGGCCCCGGCAGCGCATTATATGTGCGGCGGGGTGAAAACAGATATTAATGGCCGGACAACCGTTGATCGCCTCTATGCTATCGGAGAAGTAGCGCATACCGGGCTGCATGGCGCCAATCGTTTAGCCAGCAACTCATTATTGGAGGCCATGGTTTATGCGCATAATGCTTCGCAGGATGCAATACTGGATGTAAAAGATAAAGTTACCTTCCCTCAAGTCAAACCCTGGGATATCGGCAAAGCAGTAGAAAGCGACGAGTCAATTATTGTGGCGCATAACTGGGACGAGATCAGGCGGTTGATGTGGAATTATGTCGGTATTGTGCGCTCCGAAAAGAGGTTAGCCAGGGCCAAGCGCCGGATCGAGCTGCTGCAGAAGGAAATAGCTGATTATTATTGGAATTTTATTATTACCAGCGACCTGCTGGAATTGCGCAACATTGCCACTGTCGCGGAGATCATCATCAAATCAGGAATCAGGCGCAAGGAGAGCCGCGGCCTGCATTATACTATTGACTATCCCACGCGGAATGATTTACAATGGCAAAAAGATACTATTGAAGAAATATCAAATATCGAAAATCAAAATAAAGGTAAAAAGATTTTATATTTTTGAATTTTAGTTTGTGGTTTTGAATTTGAAGATTTGATATCTAATTTTGCAGGAGATTAGGGTGACAGTACCTATTAATGTTTACTTGCTGATCGTTTTTGTACTGCTGATGCTGTCTGTGGCGGTTTTGTTGGCTATAGGTTACTGGCGTAAGCGCCTGACTGATAATTTATGTGAAGCAAAAAATAAGGAATTGACATTCAGCCAGCAGGAATTGCAGGCGGCCCAGTCTGAGTTATTGGCGGTAAACGATGAATTAAGTTTTGCGTATGAACGGTTAACCCAGCAAACCAATGAATTACGTCGCTTGAACCAGATGAAAAGTGAATTCATATCTATGGTTAGCCATGAGTTGCGTACGCCACTGACCATTATCAAAGAAGGTGTCCGGTTGAATCTGGACGGGACTGCCGGACCGATCAATGACACCCAAAAAGAATGCTTGAATATGGCTTTGGACGGGGCTAACCGTTTAAGCCGCTTGATCAGCGATTTGCTTGATGTCAGCCGTATAGAAGCTGGCCGGTTGCAATTGGCAAAAAAGGAAGTTGATTTACATAAGCTGCTGGAGAATTTAAGAGATGTGTACAGGACTACGCTGGTCGAGAAAAAGATAACAATGGAGCTAAATATTTCGCGGGATCTGTCCCGGGTATTTGGCGATACCGACAAGATCACCCAAATCGTGACCAACCTGATTGACAATGCTCTTAAGTTCACTAATGAAGGCGGCAGGGTCACGGTAACTGCTTCTGATAAATTGTCTATGGGTGAGTCTGAGAACCTCGCTGGGCTGGTGGAAGTCAGCGTGGCGGATACAGGGTTGGGTATCCCGGAGGAAGAGATAGATAGAATATTTGAGAAGTTCTATCAAATCGGTTCCCATCTGACCAGGCAGAGCGGTGGCAGTGGATTGATCGAAGCTCATGGCGGCAAGATCTCTGTAAAAAGTGATTTAGGAAAGGGCAGTAGATTTATCTTCACTTTGCCCCAGTATGCAGGCCAAAAAGAATCGGAGATAAAGATCAAACCAGAAGATGAACTTTTTCTGGAAGAGCGTCAGCATAAAAGCTACTTGACGCTGGTACTGGAAGAAGTTATCAAAACTGCATTTATTTACCGGTCCAAGGTGTCAGTGCTGGTTATCAGGGTAGAAAATTTTAAGGACCTGGCCGGGTTTGAAATAGAGATTGAATTGAAAAAACTGGAGCAGCTCATCAGCCGGACAGTACGACGGCCTTATGACAAAGTGATCATTGAAGGTGAGGAAGTGATCATTGTCTTGCCGGAGGCTAATGCTGAAGGCGTCAAGTCTGTAGAGAGAAGGATCGTGGATAGCTTGCTGAAGTCTGAATTACGGGTGAAAGATAAAAAACCGTGGTTAAAGATAGGCAAGGCAACATATCCGGATAACCAGGACAATCCAAAGGAGCTTCTTGAGTTTGCCCATAACAACTTACAAGATAGACCCCTATGAAGAAGAAAATCCTTATAGTTGATGATGAAAAACAGATCGCCAGGATGCTGAAAATACGCCTGGAATCCATGGGCTATGAGACAGATATTGCTAATGATGGAGTAGAAGGCCTGGAAAAGGCCCAGCAGTATAAGCCAGACTTGATCATCCTGGATGTAATGATGCCGAAAATGGACGGATTTGAAGTATGCCGAAAGTTAAAGGAAGACCCGGTTTTAAAAAGTACGCCGGTTATTATGTTGTCAGTAAAGGCAGAGGAAAAAGCCAATGACCTTGGCGCGATAGCCGGAGCGGATGATTATGTGGCGAAACCTTTTGAGCCGGAAATATTGATGGGGAAAATTAAGAAATTGCTAAAACAATAAATAGCGAATAGCGGAGAGTGTTGCGCTATACGCCGAGGTAAAAATGGCTGATAAAAGTGTTTTAATAATAAGTGATGATTATGAGCTGGGAGAAGAGCTGAAAGCCAAGCTTGCGGCGCAGAACTTTGAGGTAACCCTGAGTGGTGACGGCAAGAGGGGGCTTTACGAAGTAATGACTGCTGAGCGGACGTTCAGTGCGGTAGTGCTTGATGATAAAATGCTTATCATCAGCATGGTAGAAGTAGTCCGGCGCTTGAAAACGAATGAGCGGACTAAAACCTGGCCTATTTTGATACTGTCTGATGAAACTGAAAAGGATAATTTACAGGAAGCCATGTCTTTAGGGGCCACTAAATATGTGAAAAAACCGGCCGCGGCGGATATCATTGTTTATATGACCGGGCAATTATTGGCCGAGCATAAGGAACAACAGGTAGTGCCGGAGACCGATAATCGCAAAAAGATCGTCGTGGTGGATGATGAGGTGCCAATTGCCAGGATGCTGAAGATCAGATTAGAAGCTAATGGTTATAATGTTTCCATGGCGCATGACGGTAAGGCAGGTTTGGAGCTGATACATAAGCTCAATCCTAATTTGATCATCCTGGACCTGGTCTTGCCGGTCATCGATGGATTTAAAGTGTGCCGGATGCTTAAATTTGACAATAATTATAAAAAGATCCCTATCGTTATGCTTACCGCCCGCAGCGCCGAGGAATCCCAGAAACTGGGACAGCAACTGGGGGCTAATGCATATTTTACGAAGCCCTTT
>CAZFDO010000086.1:0-7077 GCA_964517965.1 uncultured Clostridia bacterium | reverse complement strand
ACCCGTTGGGCCTTTCGTGATGCTGGACAACGATTGTGGCGATCGGCCATTCAAAATCAATATTCTTCAATATATCAAAAGCTACCTGGGGATGCAGTTTCATCAGGTTAAACTCGTTCTTATCCAAAGCCCTGGGCTTAGTCAATATTTCTGCCGGCACGCAAATCTTGCCAATATCATGCAAAACACCGGCTATCCGGATCATTTCCACCTGTTCATCCCTGAGTTTCATTTCCCTGGCAATAGCGCAGGCCAGATTAGCCACGCGACGCTGGTGACCGGCGGTATAAGCATCACGCATTTCCAAGGTCAGGGCCATAGCATTGATTATCCCTTCCATGACCTTTTTCTGCCGGAGCAAGCTCTCCTGGACTTTTTCTTCCGCCATAGTACGCTCAATGATCTCTTTGACTAATTTTTCATTGATCTCGCTCATTTCCGCAGTACGCAGTTCCACCTGTTTTTCCAGGTAATCCCTGGTTACGGTTATCTTTTGCAGGTTTTCGGCCATTTTATTAAAGGAATCAGCCAACATCCCGATTTCGTCATTGGATTTAACAGGTACTTTATAATTCAGTTCGCCCCGGGAAATATTCTGGGTACCGATGACCAGCAAATCGATAGGTCTTCCCAACATGACCCTGATCATCCAGAAGCTGCCCAGCGCCGCCAGGAGGATGCCAATTAACCCCATCAGCCAGATCGTTTTCTTGGCTTGCTCTAATTTACTGGTTACGCTATCCAGGGAAAATACGATCTTTACTTTACCGATAATTTCAACATCTTTTTCCTGGGAGCCGGTGCCCAGGATCAACTCTTCACCCGCGGCGGCCTTGATCTTCTCGGTAATGATATTATTGGTATAAGCTCGTAACTGTTTCCCTTCTTTCTTGCTTTCCTTAAACAGAACTGTTCCGGATTTATTCTCGATTTCGCAAGAGACGACATCTTTTTGCCTCATTGTCCCGGTGGCTATCTTAGAGATTGATTCCTGGTCACTGATCAAGACCGGATATTCGCTACTATTAATGACACTGTTGAGGAGAGTATTGGCCCGCTCATCCAGCTCGAGCAGTAAAGCCTTTTTTTCCTGGTTAATGAAATAAAAATTAAAAAAACTGCCCAGTATAATAATAACCAGGATGACTAAACCAATAATTTTCTTATCGATCCCTATTCTCATTATTTACTCTCACCAAAAATGTACTCTGCGTTCTTTGTGATCGCCGGGGAAAAATTTATCCCCAGCCTCTCAGCCGTGTAAAGGTTCAATGAAATACTGACCTTCCTCGGATTAAGAGGCTTAATAGCGGCAGGCTTTTCTCCGCCTAATACTCTCACGGCAATTTCCCCGGCCTGACGGCCCAGGTCTTTATAATTCACATCAACAGATAATAAAGCCCCGGATTTGGTATGATATTGGGAAAGTCCGATAACCGGGAACCTCTGCCGTAAGCTTTCCAGCAGCAGGTATCTTACTGATTGAGGGAAATAGATCTTGGTGTCTGGGATCATCAGCAGGCAGTTTATCTGCCAGGTAATATCTGTCAGCGCCTCTGGCAAATCTCTTTCATCGTTTACTTTACGCTTTACCAGTTGCAGGCCAAGCTCAGAGCAAACCTGGTTAAGTTCAATAACCCTGGCGGTGGAATCAGTAGTATATACCACTCCAATTTTCTTGGCTTCAGGCATTATTTTTTGGATAGCCTCTAACTCCATTTTAATAGGGATATCCAGCAATACCCCGGTCAAATTAGTGCCGGTCAATTTCTCCGGGTTAAGAACCATAGCATATATTATGGGAATTTTATTGAGGTTCTTTTCTGCTAATCTTGTCGCTTTAGTGCCCACGGCGAAAACGATATCCGGTTTTTCAGCACTAACCTGTTGTATGATACTTTCAGTATTCTTAGCGGTCATAAAATACTCAGTGAACCACAAAGCTATCTTTTTATCATTAAAATACTCCCTGAATCCTGTCCAGGATTGCAGGTAGGGCTCAATATCAGAAGAGTAAATAACAGAAACCAGTGCCCGCTCTACTGCCCAGCACTGACTCCATACGACTACCAGTATAATAAAACTTAAGAGGATGGCCCTGATCTTCATCTCACTGCCCAATCTTTCTGGTTACCAGAGATAGCTTGCTTTTACTTCATAATAACAAGGGTTAATTTCTTGCATATGGCCGGGATCCATGGCGCTACCGGAAATATAATGTGAATTAAATACATTCTTGCCAATAATGCTCAGGTCAAGATTGTCCACTAGCACATTTTTTGCCGTACCGACCAGATCCAATTGGGCTCCACCATCGAAGTTATAGCCCGACCAGCCGCCACCAGCGCGATCACCCCGAACCTGAATCTTTTGATGGACCTTATAAACACCGGAAACACTGTATTGTGAAGTGATATCATAATAGGCCCCTAAAGCAATATTATAACGAGGCACCGCTGATTTATTGAAATCAGAATCGATTTCCGTATCAATTACCCCAGTCCCACCGGCTAATCCCGGAACAATATTGGCGATCTTGTTCCTGAATAACTGGCTGCCGGAGATGAAGCCGCCCATGTTCTTCCAATCATACGAAACATTGGCTTCTATGCCCCTTACCTGCTGGTCGCCGACATTGAAGAACCCGCGCAAATCACCTGTATCCGGCCTAATGGTCGGCCAACCTGGGCCAACGTAAACAAAGTTGACAAAATTATACAATATGGCTTGATAATAACTGGCCAGGACTTTTAAGTTCTTGAACGGTTTCCAGTCCACGACCAATTCGCTGGATTCCGAAGTGGTCGCTTTCTGTGAACCTCTTTTATCAATGTTATTATATTCGGAATAGCGTTCATTAGTATTCAACCTGGTAAAGGCCTGTTCATAGATTGCTTTGAGGTATAAATTCTCCAGTGGATTGTAAACCACGGCGCCTTTAGGGAAGAATTGGTGCAATTTCTCCCGTTGATCGCGAAACTGATCACCAGGATTAAACTCGCCCACATACCGGCCGCCGCCGGTCAAGCTGATCTTATTACTTAGCTGATATTTGGCATCGACATATATTTCCGTATCAGCCACGTCATTGCCCATTTCAG
The DNA here is from genome assembly GCA_964517965.1 of uncultured Clostridia bacterium. Classification (GTDB taxonomy): domain Bacteria; phylum CAYTYR01; class UBA6262; order UBA6262; family UBA6262; genus UBA6262. The sequence continues at coordinate 3,976 of CAZFDO010000086.1, read as the reverse complement.
TAAGGGTGGGCAAGAATTCCGGCGGATCAACGAGATTGCCGGTGCCAGCCACGTTAGGATCCAAGTTACGCGTCTCTGGATTCCACGAGACCACGGGGCCCGATCCTTGCGGACTCCAGACACTGGCTTGCGCTCCTAAGACGACACTCAATTTTTCCAGGGGATTTATTAAAAGACTGCTGTCTATCTCGTACCTTTTTTCAGATTTTTGTTCGTAAGAATCAGCGTCGTCATTAGCCGTAAAGCGAAAAACGTCATACATCTGATAGAAATGATTAAACCTTACGGTAGTGGCCCAGTCAACGTTTTTCATGACCTCGGGCTTCTTGATCACGATATTAATGTCATCAGCGAAATTTTCCACGTATTTGGTCCGGTTGGTGCCGTCGGCATTAGGATGTTCCCTGGCCACTCTTTCCTGCAGGCGGCGATAGGCAATTGTAAATTCCTTGTAATTAAGGTTGGCAAAGATCTGGTAATCAGGCAAGGGATTGACTAAATTCGCTCCGTCCATCCGCACATGATTTATAGAACCCCATTCTTCTGCTTCTCTGACCGCGCCCTTATAGTACGTGGAATTGACCAGGAACTGATAACTCAAATTTTCCTCAGGATTCTGGGAATAATTAACATTGTATCTGGCCATGCCATATTCACCTAAAACAATACTGGTATTCAAACCCTGAAAATTGTCCGGGCCTTTGTGAATAATGTTAATTGTACCTTGTGTTCCCTGTCCGCCCCAAATAGAGGTACTGGGTCCCTTAATGATCTCGATTTTCTCGACGTCATCAAAAGAATTCGGCCAATTGTTCTCTCCGAGCCCCAAAAATGTCGGGAAAAGCATGCCATCATAAAGGAAAAGCACCTTATCGTTAGCATAACCGGAGACACCACGCAGAGCTAAAACTTCGTCGGTCCCCTTAAATGTATGCCAACCACCTTCAATGACTTCGAACAGGTCATTGATATTCCTAATGGCATATCTTTCCAGAAACTTTCCGGGTATTACCGTAACATTGGCCGCAGCCTCATAGGTCTTCTCCGACCGCTTAGTAACGCCAGTGACATTTTCTGAAAAAATAAATTCCTCTTCTGTCCGCTCTGCCAGAGCAACCATAGCCTGGGATTCTGCTTGAGCTACACCATAGAAGATGCTGCACAATATCGCCAACAGAATTATACCGTACATTCTTTTAAGCATACTTTCTTCTCCTTAAATTAGACAATTATCTAGGCCCATCTTCATATATAAACGTTGCCTCACGCTGTATAGCCAGAGGAATTTTCAATGCTAATTTTTTAGCTACAGTTAAATTTAATGAAAACTCGAATTTTCTAGGTATCATTGGAGGTAAGTCAGCGGGTTTAGATCCATCAATTATCTTGAGAGCTATCTCTCCGGCTTGCTGGCCCAGATCAAAATAGTCACAGTCAAATGAAATAAAAGCACCGTCTTTGCTATAAAACCGGGACAATCCCACTACCGGGAATTTCTGTTTTATACTCTCCTCTAATAAGTATCTTACGGATTGGGGGAAATAAATTGCAGTATCTGGAAGCATAATGAAACAGTCTATTTGCGGGTTTATGTCCCTGAGAGCATCGGGAAATTGTTTTCCCGAAACAATTTTATTAGATACGAGCGTCCAACCTAACTCTTGACATGCCTGCTGTAATTCATTTAACTCCCTTAATGATTTTTGAGAATAAATCACCCCGATATTTTTTTTATCAGCACAGATCTTTTTTAATAGTTCCAGCTTGGTCTTGGCAGGTATATCCATGAGCACCCCGACTACATTGGGAGCTTTGATCATTTCAGGTTCAAGTACCAAGGCAAAGACGATTGGTATATCCCTGAAACTAACCTGAGCCAACCTGGTCGCTTTAGTACCTAAAGTGAAAATGAAATCTGGTTTTTCTGCTACGATCTGGGAAATGATCTTTTCAGGTGATTGCTCTTTCAGTGTATACTTCGACACCCAGAGTGCTACATTTTTTGCTGCTAAAAATGATTTAAAACCATCCCATGCCTGTTGATAAGGCTCACTGTCAGAAGAATACAAGACTGAAACAATGACCCGTTCTGCGGCAAAAACATTATTAGCCGCATAAAGCGGATCAACAAAAAAAATACCAAGTAGCATACTCAATAATACAAAGGTGAATTTCATGTATCTATGATTCTCCCCTGCTACCATAGGTAACTGGCCTTTACTTCATAATAAACCGGGTTGATCTCTTGAAATGCTGCCGGATCCATAGCACTACCGGTAATATATTGTGAATTAAATACATTTTTACCAATAATGCTGATATTCAGGTTTTTCAGCCAGACTTCTCTCGCTACCGCGGAAAGGTCAAGCTGCGCTCCACCGTTAAAATAATAATTCAACAAACCACCGCTACTGCGGTTGCCGCGGACTTGTATTTTCTGGTGCACTTTATAGATCCCTGAAACACTGTATTTTTGCTTAAAATCATAATAGGTCCCGACACTTATATTATAACGAGGCACAGCGGCCTTGTTAAAATCAGAATCTATTTCAGGGATGATCACGCCGGCTCCGCTGGCCAATCCTGGCACAATATTATCAATCTTATTTTTCAAAAGCTGGCTTCCCGAGATAAAGCCCCCCATATTTTTCCAGTCATAGGAAATATTTGCTTCTATTCCGCGTACCTGGTGGTCTCCCACGTTGAAAAAACCTCGATATTGGCCGGGAAGCACATAAGGCCAAGCTGTTCCGGTATAGACAAAATTAACAAAATCAAACAAACTTGCCTGGTAATAACTAGCCAACACTTTCATATTTTTAATTGGCTTCCAATCTATGACCAACTCAGTCGATTTAGACTTTGTCGCTTTTTGTGTTCCCCGCTTATCAATATTAACTTGTTCGGAATACCGTTCAAAGGTGTTTAACCTGGTAAATGCATGCTGGTAGATGCCTTTCAAATAAAGGTTTTCCAGCGGGTTATACACGACAGCAAATTTAGGGAAAAAATGATGCAATTTTTCTCTTTCATCCCGGAACTGGTCGCCGGGATTAAATTCGCTGACATAGCGTCCGCCGCCGGTTAAAGTAACATTATCCTTTATTTTATATTTGACATCGAGATAACCTTCAACCGCGGCAATATCATTGCCCATTTCAGTGAAAGTAGGTAGAAATTCAGGGGGATTGTAAATATTACCGGTATTAGGGACATTAGGATCCAACCAACGCATGACCGGGTGCCAGGCTACTGACGGACCAGATCCCTGCGGACTCCAGACACTAGCTTGCGCTCCCAGGACCAGGTCTAGTTTATCGGTAAACGCTACCAGAATATTCGAGTCTATTTCATATCTCTTTTCTGTTTTCATTTCATAATTACTTGTTCCGGAATCCGTAGGAAAATTGTGAAATACATCATACATTTGATAAAAATTTGCAAACCTGAACGTATTCGTCCAACTGACATTACTGAAAAACTCCGGTTTTTTAATAATGACATTTACGTCATCCGCAAAATTATCAATGTAAATATCCCGGTAAATACCGTTAGGGGTTATTTCCTCCCGGTGCACCCTCTCTTCCAACCGCCGATAAGTTAAAGCAAAATCCTTATAATACACATTGGCAAAAACTTGATAATCAGGTAAAGGATTAAGTTGATTTGCGCCATCAGTTATCCGCTGGCGGACACCGCCATATTCTTCGATCCAGCGTCTAGCGCCTTTATAATAAGTTGAGTTTACCAATAGTTGGTAACTCAAGTCTTCAGAAGGTTTTTGCGCATAATTAATATTATACCGGACCATGCCGAACTTGCCGGCTACTATACTTGTTTTTAAACCTGTAAATTGTTCTGCCCCTTTATGGATGATATTGATCGTACCCTGAGTCCCCTGCCCCCCCCAAATGGAAGTGTTTGGCCCTTTAATGATCTCTATTTTTTCCACATCATCAAAGGTATTCGGCCAATT
>CAZFDO010000085.1:0-7105 GCA_964517965.1 uncultured Clostridia bacterium | reverse complement strand
AAAATCCTTGACAAATTCGGTAAAATAGATATATTAATAAATAACGCGGGTATCACGAGAGATAATCTGCTTTTGCGCATGAAAGAAGAAGAATGGGACCTGGTGATCAGCATTAATCTAAAAGGTACTTTCAATTGCCTGAAAGCAGTTACCCGGCCGATGATTAAAGCCAGAAGCGGTAAAATTGTGAACATTGCTTCTATCATCGGTATAGCCGGCAATGCCGGGCAAGCTAATTACGCTGCCAGTAAGGCAGGCGTAATAGCTTTGACCAAGAGTGCGGCCAAGGAAATGGCTTCGCGTAATGTAAATGTGAACGCCGTGGCTCCCGGTTTTATCCAGACCGCTATGACCAATGTATTGCCAGAGACGGTTAAACAGGAAATGTTAAAACGTATCCCCATGGCTAAACTGGGGGAAGTAAAAGATGTGGCTAAAGCTGTTTTGTTCCTGGCCGGACCGGATTCTGATTATATAACGGGACAAGTGGTTGTGGTGGACGGCGGAATGGTCATGAATTTCATGTAAGCAATAAAATCTCAAGTAGGAGGTCGTCAATGTCAGTCGAGGATAAGGTTAAGGAAATTATTATCGAGCAGCTGGGAGTAGATCCGGAAGAAGTTACCAATGAAGCCAGTTTTATCAATGATCTGGGAGCAGATTCATTGGATACGGTAGAGCTGGTCATGGCGCTCGAAGAAGAATTTGATATTGAAATACCCGATGAAGAGGCAGAGAAATTGCAGTCAGTGGGACAGGCAATCGATTATATCAAAGCACATACAAATGCATAATGGCAAGGGCACTATTATAAACACGGATCTTATGCGATAACTTATTATCCATAGGGTCCGTGTTTATCGTGTTATTTTAGAAAGAGGGATAAATGAAAAGAAGAGTTGTGGTGACTGGCGTGGGTTGGCTCACGCCGCTGGGAGCCGGCAAGGAAGAAGTATGGAACGCGCTCTGTAACGGTGAATCAGGAGTAGATCTCATAACTTCTTTTGATACTACCGGTTTTACGTCTAAGATCGCGGCAGAGCTGAAAAATTTCGATCCGCAGAATTATATGGACAAAAAGGACGCTAAACGCGTAGACCGTTTTGTGCAGGTATCGGTGGCGGCCACTGGTTTGGCGCTGAAAGATTCAGGACTGGAGCTGGACAAGGAAAACCGTGAACGGATAGGCGTCGTGGTCAGCTCTGGCATCGGCGGTATCCAGACCATAGAAACACAAATGAAAAGATATATTGAAGGCGGCCCGACCAGGATCAGCCCGTTTCTCATTCCTATGATCATTACCAATATGGCGGGGGGACAGATCTCTATCATGTGGCAGATCAAGGGCCCTAACTTTGCCATTGTCACTGCCTGCGCCACAGCCTCGCATTGCATCGGGGAATCCGCGGAAACAATTAAGCGGGGGGACGCTGACATCATGATCAGCGGCGGTGGTGAAGGTTGTATCAGCCCGATAGGTTTTGGCGGATTCTGCTCTATGAAAGCAATGTCTACCCGCAATGATGCGCCTAAAAAAGCGTCCAGGCCTTTTGATAAGGACCGGGATGGTTTTGTCATGGGCGAAGGCGCTGGCATAGTTATTCTGGAAGAGTTAGGTCATGCCCAGGCCAGGGGAGCACATATATACGGAGAAATTGCTGGTTATGCGGCAACCGGAGATGCTTATCATATGAGCGCGCCTGAACCGACCGGTGAAGGAGCGACCAAAGCTATGACTCTGGCTTTGGAAAGAGCCGGACTGAAACCGCAGGACGTTGAATATATTAATACCCATGGCACAAGTACCACGCTGGGAGATAAAATCGAAACCCAGGCGATCAAAAAGGTATTCGGCGAGCATGCTTATAAGCTGGCGGTTGGTTCTACCAAATCAATGACCGGACATTTATTAGGGGCGGCAGGCTCGGTAGAAGCGATCATTTGCCTGCTGGCTATGCAGTATAAAATTATTCCACCGACTATAAATCTAGATAATCCGGACCCGGAATGCGACTTGGATTATATTCCCAATAAAGCCCGGCCAATGGAAGTAAAAGTGGCCCTGAGTAATTCTTTTGGCTTTGGCGGGCATAACGGGGTCCTCATAATGAAGAAATATGAAAAAACCTGAAGAGCTGGAAAAATTAATCCCGGTTCCTTTTATTAACAAGGACCTTTTAGTGCAGGCGCTTACTCATTCCTCATATGTGCATGAACATCCGGAGCTGTGCGATAATCAACAATATTTACAGTTTTATTCTAATGAAAGACTGGAATTTTTAGGTGACAGTATTTTAAATATGGTCGTCTGCCAGTACCTTTTTTTCACCTTACCGCACCTCGAGGAAGGTGAGCTGGCAAAATTAAAGTCATACATTATCAGCCAGGAAACGCTCAATCGCTGGGCGGTCAGTATTGAATTAGGAGAGTATTTACTGGTAGGTAAGGGTGAAGAGGTATCAGGCGGCCGGAAAAAGCCCAGTATAATTTCTGACGCTTTTGAAGCTTTGGTCGGAGCCATGTTCCTTGATACTAATAGTGTTAAGACGATAACTGAATTTATTTTAAAGTTCATGGAAGAAGACAATGTTATACGCAAGATCAGGCCTACTACGGTAGATTACAAGACTACCTTGCAGGAAAAGTTGCAGGCGCTTTTCCGCCGCCTGCCGATCTATAAGAACTATCAGGAATCAGGGCCTGACCACAATAAATATTTTGAAGTGGATGTATATGCGGACGACCGGTTCCTGGGGCACGGAAAAGGCAGCAGCAAGAAAGAAGCGGAGATGGCTGCCGCTGAGCAAGCACTTGAAAAACTAAAATAGAAACTGGAAAATAAGTTTTTGGTTGTGGAAGTAAGTATGGAAGTAAGTCTAAAGTTTGTAGGTTAAAGCCTAACACCCATTGACCTCAAACTAAACCTACTTCCAAAACTAACACCTAAACACTTATTAATAAACAGGGGGGTATAATGCAATACTTTTTGACTGATGAACAGAAGATGATAATTGATTTGGCGCATAAGATAGCGGTAGAAAAAATAGCGCCGGTAACGGAAAAATATGACGAAAGCGGCGAATTCCCCTGGGATATCGTGAAGATTCTGAGCGACTCTGACCTTTTCGGTTTGTATATACCGGAGGCCTACGGCGGCATGGGTGGGGGCGTGATGGAACTGGTGATCGCGGTGGAAGAGCTTTCCCGGGTCTGCGGTGGAATTTCCTTAGGCTTGGCGGCCAGCGCTTTGGGTACATTCCCGATACTTTTATTCGGGACTGAAGAACAAAAAAAGAAATATCTGCCGCCTTTGGCCAAAGGCACCAAACTGGCTGCTTTCGGCTTGACCGAAGCAAATGCCGGCAGCGACGCCGGCGGCATTGAAACTACCGCCAAAAAAGACGGCGATTATTTTATCTTGAATGGTACTAAGCAATGGATCACTAATGGCGGTGAAGCAGAGACCTATACGGTGGTCGCCATCACTGATAAGAAGAGAGGGGCCAGGGGAGCAACGGCCTTTATTTTAGAAAAAGGTATGCCAGGATTCTCTTTTGGAAAGAAAGAAAACAAGATGGGGATCAGGGCTTCAGCTACCCGGGAGCTGGTCTTTAGCGATTGTAAAGTACATAAGGACCAGGTTTTAGGGAAAGAAGGAATGGGGTTTATCGTAGCCATGAAAACCCTGGACCAATCCCGGCCGGGAGTCGCAGCGCAAGCCCTGGGTATAGCTCAGGGGGCTTTTGATAAGTCTATTGAATATGCCCGCCAAAGAGTGCAGTTTGGCCATCCGATCATTTCGTTTCAGGCAGTGAGTCATATGATCGCTGATATGGCCATCCAGATCGAAGCTGCCCGGGCGCTGGTTTATGAATGTTCGCGCTTGATCGATTCAGGAGCCAAGGATGTATCCAAGTTATCAGCCATGTGCAAAGTATTTGCCAGTGATGTGGCCATGAAAGTCACGGTAGATGCGGTCCAGGTGTTTGGCGGTTATGGGTATATGAAAGAATACCCGGTAGAAAAAATGATGCGTGACGCTAAGATCACTCAGATATACGAGGGTACTAACCAGATCCAGAGAAATGTAATTGCCCAGGAACTTATCAAGGAGCAGGCAAGTAAAAAATAAAGATATCCTTTAAATCTCAGGATATCTTGATTACACAGATTTTAAAAAGAGATTACACAGATTAAATGCTTGAAGTGCTTGTAATCGGTGTAATCCCTGCCTACCGGCAGGCAGGGTTCTTAAGAATCAATGTAATCAAGCTGAACGTAGTGAAGCTAGGAGTATTACTTGCTCAACAACATCGAAAACATACAAGATAAGCTCATTCGGGATATTCACGCCCGGTTTGTCGTATTTGCTTTTGGTTTTTTAAGTATTTTAATGCAAAACGCATTTGGTCTGTCTTCCAAGATCAGATTTGTATATTTTCTGCTCGTTGGTATTATCTTTATCAACCTGTTGGTATACTACCTGGTAAAAAAGAACCGCGTCAGTTATATCACCGAGTACTTTATCTCGCTGGCTGATTTCATGATGATCAATTACGCCATCTGGGCCTCGGGAGGATTGGAAAGCCGGCTCTGGTTTATCCTGATCATAGTTATCCTGATAGAAAGCATTTCCCTAAACCGTTCTCATCTGCTGTTTAACCTGATCCTCTCCTTTGTCACCTATCCCACAATCGTATATTTTTATCAGCAAGGGATCTTTCATCCTAAGGAACTTAATTTGCTGATAAGCCGGATGTTTTATATGGTGCTGGTAGGATTTGTCAGCATGATCTATATCAAGAATATCATTAAGCAGCAGGCATTGACCGAAAAGCTGAATAGTGATAATATCAACCTCAATACTAAGCTGGAAGAATTCAGCCAGGTATTAAGCGATGAAGTTTACAAAGCCACTGATGACCTGAAAGATAAGATCAGGGAGATCGAACGGTTATATAAGAAATTCAGGAACCTGTTTATTGATTTTGCCCGGGCTTTGAGCGCAGCCGTCGATGCCCGCGACCCATACACGCATGGGCACAGCGAGCGGGTCACTAAGATCGCCTTCAGCATCATGGAAGAGTTACAGCAATTTTATGGAGAAATGGATATTAGCGACGAAGTCAAGGAAACCTTGCTGACTTCGGCTTTATTGCATGATATCGGTAAGTTGTCACTGCCTGACAGCATACTGCAAAAGCCGGGTCCTTTGTCTCCTGAAGAATGGGTGGTAATGAGACGGCATCCGGTAATAGGACAGAACATTCTCAAACCCATCGAAGATTTAAGAGCTGCCGGCACTATCATCAGGGGTCATCATGAGCGTTTTGACGGTAAAGGTTATCCGGATAATGTGGCGGGGGATGATATCCCTTTTCTATCCAGGGTCATCTGCGTTGCTGACAGTTTTGATGCCATGACCAGTGATCGTCCGTATCGTCCGCGGATGAAAACAGAAGAGGCTATCGCCGAAGTAAAGCGGTGCGAAGGCGCCCAATTTGACCCGGCGGTGGTAAAAGCGTTTTTAGCAGCCTATAAAAAAGGCACCTTGTACGTGATTGACTAATAAGCTCGTAGCTCGTAGTTCATAGCTCGTAGTAAAAATATATTAAGATGATGAACAGCAAGGAGGACTGGTAGAGTGAACATAGTGGTTTGTATCAAGCAGGTACCAGGAACAACAGATGTAAAAATCAGTGAAAAAACTAATACTCTGATCAGGGAAGGCGTAGAAAGCATTATCAACCCATTTGATATGTATGCCATCGAAGAAGCTATCAGGATCAAAGAAAAAATGAACGGCAAAGTAACTATTCTCAGCATGGGGCCGCCCCAAGCCAAGGAAGCGATAAAAGAGGCTCTAGCCATGGGCGCAGATGATGGAATTTTGCTCAGTGACCGGGCTTTTGCCGGAAGTGATACCTGGGCTACCGGGTATACATTATCTATGGGTATCAGAAAAATAGGCGCCTATGACCTGATCATCTGCGGTAAGCAGGCGATCGACGGAGACACGGCTCAGGTTGGACCGGGTGTAGCTGAAGCATTAGGCCTGCCTTTTGTAGCTTATGTACGCAAAATAGAAGAGATACGGGAAGGCTATATCCGCTGCGAAAGAATGATGGAAGAGGGTTATGAAGTCATTGAGATGCCTCTGCCGGCGCTGATCACCGTAGTAAAAGAAATAAATGAACCCCGGTTGCCGAGCCTGAAGGGCATGATGAGAGCAAAAAAAGCCGAGATCACTTCCTGGACAGCTAAAGACCTGAGTGCTGAGCCGGCAAATATAGGATTAACTGGGTCGCCGACGCAAGTAATGAAAATATTTTCACCGCCGCAACGTCCAGGCGGAGAGATGATCTTAGGGGAAGTTGAAGAGCAGGCGGAAAAATTAGTTAACCGGGTCCGAGAGCTTAAAATAGTTTAGAAATAATAAATTTAATATCAAAACCACAAACTAAAATTAAAAAATTGTACTCTTTTACCTTAATTTTGATATTTAATATTTTCCGCCTGAGGCGGACCCGCCAAGCTTAAGGGCGGGGATATTATATTTTTGATTTTTTCATTAAACGAGGGAGTATAAACAGACATGTCCATCAGGGTAATTAAAGAAATATGTAGCGGCTGCAAATTATGTATAAAAAGCTGTCCTTTCGGGATCATAACAGTCGATAATAAGCTGGCGATCATCGGCGAAGGGTGTAATTTATGCGGCGCTTGCGTGACAGCCTGTAAATTTGAAGCCATAGTCATTGAAAAAGAACAGCAAGTGACTAAAAACTACTCTGCCTACCGGAATATCTGGGTCTTTGCCGAACAAAGAAACGGAAAAGTAGAGGGAGTGTCCTATGAATTGCTGGGAGAAGGCCGCAAATTAGCCGATAAACTGCAAATACCGCTTTGCGCCGTCTTAATGGGTGATAAAATGATTGAACCAGCCCAGGAGCTTATTGCTCACGGAGCAGATAAAGTGTATGTCTATGATGATCCCCTGTTAAATAACTTCCAGGATGATTCCTACGGAGAGGTGTTCATTAAGCTTATCGAAGAAGAGAAACCAGAGATCATCCTGATCGGCGCTACTTCTATCGGCCGTTCC
>CAZFDO010000084.1:0-7118 GCA_964517965.1 uncultured Clostridia bacterium | reverse complement strand
GTGACTACGAACAAAATACTAATAACTACTAAATTAGTAATTAACGCTTGACAAGTACTAATTAATATGTTATTAGTAGTTTAGCGGTAAGGGCAACTACTAATCAAATACTAATATCTACTAAATTAGTAATAGCAAACATTTAAAGGAGAACTACAATGAAACTACCAGAACCAGCACCAAAATGGCAAAATATGCTAGAAACAAAAATTAAAAAAATCATAGAGCTTATAAAAACAGGGGAAATGAATAAAACTATAGCTAAAGCAAATGATAAATATATATATTGGGACGATTTTAAATATATGCCATTCCCCGAAGGGATTGAAAGTGAATTTGCCTGGGGATACTTAAAACTAAATCGTTCCCAGCAGCTAAAGGAAATAAATATTAAAGATAAAAAAGGTGAGCTTTTTAAATATTGGCTGCCAGATTCCGTATTAAGAGATCTTCATTATATTGATCAGGAAGCCAGCGGACAGATTTTAGTTGATGATCCTAGTGCCCACGCAGGGGAAAAAGAAAGATATCTTGTTAGTTCAATAATGGAAGAAGCAATAGCTTCCAGTCAATTAGAAGGAGCGGCAACAACTAGAGAAAAAGCTAAAACAATGCTTAGAGAAGGGAAAAAGCCAGAAAATCAAAGCGAACAGATGATATTAAATAATTACTTAACAATAAAAAACATTAAAAATCTACTTAAAGAACCTCTGTCTGGAGAGTTAATAAAGAAAATACATGCTTCTATAGTAAAAGACACATTGAAAAATCCTGATACTGTTGGGAGGTTTAGAAAACCAGAAGAGGAGATTCAGGTTGTCGACGAGAATGATGGCCAAGTCCTGTTTGATCCTCCGAAAGGAGAGGAGTTAGAAGACAGGATAACCACCTTATGTAATTATATTAATTCCTCCGCTGAAAATGAATTTGTTCATCCAGTGGTAAAGGCGATTATATTACATTTTAATATAGGTTATATACATCCTTTTGTTGATGGAAATGGTAGAACCGCAAGGGCTCTGTTTTACTGGTTTTTACTAAAAAATAGATATTGGCTATTTGAGTTCTTATCAATTTCCAGAATTCTACTAAGAGCTCCAAGCCAATATGCTAGGTCATATCTATACACTGAAATGGACGATTTAGATTTAACCTATTTTTTGACATATAACTTAAGAGCAATTTGTTTGTCTTTAGAATCATTAAAACAGTATTTAGCAAAAAAGCAGCAAGAAATAAAAGAGTCACAAAAATTTATTCGGAAATACCCCGGATTAAATCACAGGCAATACGAATTACTATATCATGCCGTTTTGCATTCAGATGCGGCATATAGTATTCAATATATCCAAAATATGTATGATATAGTATATCAAACAGCTAGAGCAGATTTACTCGGCTTAGAAAAGGATGGCTTTTTAGAAAAAAGAAAAATTGGAAAAAAGTTTGTATTTATTCCAGCGAAAAATATTCATAATAAATTGAAAGGGATAAAAGTAAAATAAGGTGGCAGGTTCACAATAATTAGTAAACCTAACTATAAGAAAGACATGCCGCAGATGCCACAGATGCCGCAGTATTAAGAACAGACGGCAGATGGCAGATAGCGGATGGCAGTAAAAACCAAAGCTTAGTAAAAATAAAACCCCTGCGTGGAAACATGCAGGGGTTTTTTATTAAATACGACCATACCCTGTCGCAAGTGTGGATTATAGTCATACCAGAGCTTTAGCCTTTGTAATTAGGGCGGTAAAATATGTATTTTGATTGACAAAAACAAAAAATGGAGTACAATTTATGACTATGAAACATGCTGATTTTGTCCATTTGCATAATCATACTGAATACAGCCTGCTGGACGGGGCTATTAGTATAGAAAAATTAGTAAAGGCTGCCGGCACTATGAACTTGCCGGCAGTAGCCATTACTGACCATGGGAACCTCTTTGGCGCAGTGCTATTTTATAAAGAAGCGATGAAAAATGGGATCAAGCCGATAATTGGGTCAGAAATGTACATTGCCCCAAAATCCCGTTTTGACCGCAGTACCAACGGTATCGGAGAAGCGGCTTTCCATATAACTCTGCTGGCCAAAGACCTGCAACGATATAAAAATTTATTGCAGCTGAGCACCATTTCCTTCCTGGAAGGTTTCTATTACCGCCCCCGCATTGATAAGGAGGTCCTGGCAAAATACAGTAAAGGCCTGATCGCTATGAGCGGCTGCTTGAAGGGAGAGATCTCCAGCAGTTTGCTGGAAGATAACCTGGAGCAGGCCAGGATGTCTTTGTTTGAATACAAGCAGATATTTGGTGATGGTAATTTCTACCTGGAAATAATGGACCATGGACTGGAAGCAGAACACAAAGTAGGCAAACAATTAGTTGCCCTGGCTAAAAAAGAGAATGTCGGGCTGGTGGCCACTAATGATATCCATTACGTTCATAAGGAAGATGCATTTGCGCATGAGGTGCTGATGTGCATCGGTACCGGCAAGCGTATTACTGACGAAGACCGGATGCGTCTGGCTACCAACGAATTTTATTTCAAATCGCCGCAGGAGATGGAGAAACTATTTGCGGAAGTGCCGCAAGCGTGCCGGAATACTATACATATAGCTGACCAGTGCCACTTGGAACTGAACTTTTCCCAGGTGTCTTTGCCGTCCTTTGCCGTGCCGGATAGCTATAATTTAGATACGTACCTGGAAAAACTGTGCAAAGATGGCTTGAAAAAGCGTTATGACCAAGTGGTCCCGGACATAGAAAAAAGGATAGATTACGAACTTAGCGTTATCAAAAAGATGGGCTATTCAGCCTATTTCCTGATCGTCTGGGATTTTATCCATTATGCCAAGACGCACGGTATCCCGGTAGGGCCGGGCCGGGGAAGTGGGGCCGGCAGTTTAGTCGCTTATAGCCTGGAGATAACCGATATTGACCCGTTACGTTATGGTTTGCTGTTTGAGCGTTTCCTGAACCCTGACCGTATCAGCATGCCGGACCTGGACATAGATTTTAGCGATGATGGCCGGGAAGAGGTCATTAATTATGTACGCAATAAGTACGGGGAAAAAAATGTGGCCCAGATCATCACCTATGGCACGCTGGGCGCCAAATTAGTAGTACGCGATGTAGCCAGGGTGATGAATATTCCGCTGGAAGAGGCCGACCGTCTGGCCAAGTTAATTCCTAATGATCCGGGTATGACCCTGGCTGAGGCTGCCAGCCAAAATGCGGACCTAAAAAAGAATATGAGCGCCAGCCCGGAAATGAAACAATTGTTTCAAGTAGCGTCTACCTTAGAAGGATTAACCAGGCATTCATCCAAGCATGCGGCCGGCATCGTGATCACCAAAGAAGAATTGACCAATTATGTTCCTCTCTGCAAGAATTCCAAGGGGCAAGTGACGACTCAGTATGACGGCAAAACACTGGCTGATATTATGGGGTTATTGAAAGTAGATTTCCTGGGATTAAGAACACTGACCGTGATAGATTCGGCCTGCAAGATCTTGGCGGCGGACCGTCAGATCAGCATCGATATCAGCAAAATACCACTAGATGACAAACCAACCTATGAATTGCTCAGCCGCGGACAAACCCTGGGTGTTTTTCAGCTGGATTCCAGCGGTATGCGTGACCTGGTGCGCAAAATACAACCGACCAGTATGGATGATATAATTGCCCTGATCGCTTTATACCGGCCTGGACCGATGGGCAGCGGCATGCTGGATGATTTTGTCGGGCGTAAGCATGGCAAGATACCGGTAAAGTATGATCTGCCAATATTAGAGCCGATCTTAAAGGAAACATACGGGGTCATTGTGTACCAGGAACAGGTGATGCAAATAGCTATGGCTGTGGCCGGATTCACAGCAGGCCAAGCGGATATTTTACGACGGGTTATGGGTAAGAAAAAAGCAGAGGAGCTGGAAAAACAACGTAAGATCTTTATAGAAGGAGCAGTCAAGAATAAAGTAAAAGCAGAAAAGGCCACGAAACTGTATGATTTAATGGATAAATTTGGCGGTTACGGCTTTAATAAATCTCATGCTGCCGCCTATGCTTATTTAGCCTACCAGACCGCCTACTTAAAAACACATTATCCGCTGGAATTCATGAGCGCCTTGCTAACAAGCGAGAGCGGTAATCAAGATGATATTGTTCTTTATATCGATGAAGCCAAAGATATGGGTATTCCCATTGGCCCGCCGCATATAAATCAAAGCTTTGCTAATTTTACCGTTGCTGGTGAGAGTATCAGGTTTGGCTTGGCGGCAGTCAAGAACGTGGGGGTAGGGGCCATTGAGTCGATGGTGGCAGCCAGGAAGAAAGAAGGACCATTTGCCAGTTATTATGATTTCTGCAAGAGGGTGGACCTGCATGCCGTCAATAAGAGAGTTATTGAAAGCTTGATAAAATGCGGCGCCTTTGACCAGCTTGGTTCTACCAGGATGGAGATGTTCGATACCATGGAAAATGTAGTACAAAAAGCCGCGGTGCTCCAGCAGGATATTTTAAGCGGGCAGACTTCATTCCTGGATGACCTGCCGGTAGAAGAATCAAAGAGCGAATCCCATAAAACTCATCATAAAGAATGGCATGAGAATAAATTACTTGAACATGAACGGGAAGTGCTGGGCTTCTATATGACCGGTCATCCCTTGGCGCGTTTTGCCGAGGAATTGAAGACTTATACCTCCACCGACCTGCTGGCTGTGGTCAATGTACCTGAAAAACAACCCCTCCGGGTAGGCGGGATCATTAAGAAAGTCAAAATGCTTTTTACCAGGAAAAATGAGAAAATGGCAGTATTTGAACTGGAAGACCTCAAGGGAGAGATCAAGGTCGTGGTTTTCCCAGATTCCTATAGCCGGACTGATATCGCCAGCCTGGTCCGTCAGGACCAGACGGTGATAGTTTGCGGCCAACTTGATAGGAGAGGAATGGAGCCGCAAATCATCCTGGACCGGATAATGCCCTTGGAACAGGCCAGGGAACGACTGACCCAGTCTATCCAAATACATATCAAGACCGTGGGTCTGGAGCAGGATTATCTGGATAAACTCAAGGTAATTATGGCCAAGTATCCGGGGATGTGCCCGGTTTACCTGCATTTGCAGACTCCTCATGCCGGCGAAGTGGTAGTGTCGCCTGATTCTAGGATGCGCGTAGCTGCTTCTTTGGTATTCCAGCAGGATATAGAAGAATTATTAGGCAAAGGCACAGTACAATTTAAGTCTTGAGTAGATAAATTAAGGATAAAAAACTGATGGCCGCTAGTTCGCTGACCAGTAGGTCTCCTATAATTTTTATTTTTTCTCTCTTATTATCCGTCCTGTTTTTTATTGCTTTCGGCACACTTTTATCGCTGTCCCTGGGACTTTTCCTGCCCGCAGCACAGAACAGCAATCCGTCTCCTTTCCTCTATAAAAATATGGAATATCCTCAGGACAATTTTGAAGGATTCCTGTATCTTGCGGGAATTATTCTCATTCCCATTGCCGCTTTCTTTTCGTATAAGTGGCTGGTTTACCTGGAAAACAGGAATCTGGGGATAGCTATTACTAAACTTTATTGGTTAAGCGCAGTGATGGGCGTAGTTTATGTGTGTTTAAATTATGGCTGGCTGTATTACTATATTATTACTTATTGCCTGTCTTTATTAGGGTTTGTTCTGCTTATAATTATTGGGTTTGCTGTTGTATTCCGACAGAATTATGATCGCGCACGTTATCAATCAAAAATTATATTTGCCGCTGGGGTAGCACTGATCTTATTAACTACCTTAACTCAGGTCAATACAGCGCAATCGTTAATAGCAGATTACAGTGCCTTGTATCATTTCAGCAATATTATAGGAGTGACTAACCAAATTCATCATGGCCAAAATATTTTAGTAAATACTACTTCTCTATACGGGATTTTATATCCGTATTTAGTCTTGTTTTTCACTAAAATAACTGGCTATAGCATCATTTCCCTTAGCCTTTTTTTTGTTTTACTCATCTTCCTGTCTTATCTCTTTTTTTACCTTGTCTTGGGAGAGATAAGTGGCTATAGATCATGGTTCACGCTACTTATGTTAATAGTTTTATTGGGCCTGAGCCATCCATACTATATTACATTGCATTGGAATGAAAAAATATTCAATCTTCTCAGGGTAGACAGTCCTTATTACCAATATCATCCGATTCGGGTCATCTTTTGCGCTTTTTTTATTTGGTATGCGTTAAAGTTCAGCCAGCATGAGAAACGGTTTTATTATGGGCTGGGGATGTTCCTGTCCGCTCTGAGCGCGTTTTGGAATTTTGAAAGCGGCCTGGCCATAATGTGCGCGTGGGTAGGATTCTTATTATATCGGGATTTATCGAAACAGGGCCAGCCTTTTACTAAAAATATTTTCCTGGCCGTCAGGCATATCGCGATTTTGCTATTGTGTCTGGCCGCCCTGGCCTTAGGCTACAGTTTGTTTGCTTATTTTAGGGCGCATAGTTTTCCTATATGGTCTAACCTTTTTTCCTTTCACAAACTCTTTGTCACGTATGGATTTTTCATGCTGCCTATGAATCCTTTTGGTTTTTGGCATATGCAGGTATGGATTTATATAGCGGTACTGGTATCTTGTTTATTAAAACTGTGGCAGAAGGAAAGCACCGCCCGGGATGCCTACTATTTTTTTCTGGCTATTTTAGGCCTCAGCCTATTCAGGTATTATGTCGGCAGGAGTGCTATCTTCAATTTATATCCCGGCTCGTATCCGGCGGTTATTATCCTGGCCATGGCCCTGCAGGGATTATCCGCGAAATATCGTCCGGCTGATTACACCAGAAATAATTTTATTAAAAGCAACCAGTTCAGATATGATGTGCTGAAAATAGTAGTTTGTATCATGCTGGCTAATTATGGGCTGGTTGTGTTTGCCTATCATGGCCAGGATCTGTTATATCATGTGGGTAAAAATTGGCAGTTTTTGAAGAGTAGCAGTTCTCCCAGCGAGGTTGACTTAGCCGTCAATTACATTAACCAAACCAAGAAAAGCGAAAAAATATTTATTTTTTCTTCTTTAGCCGAATATATGTATGTGCAAACCTCTACTTATTCACCTTTGCCTTAT
>CAZFDO010000083.1:513-7146 GCA_964517965.1 uncultured Clostridia bacterium | reverse complement strand
TCGTTGTACGATTTCATAGGACCTCCCTGAAAATGATTACACAGATTACAAAAGAAGATTATCCCCCCTAGTTTTGCTACGCATAACTAGCAGGGAGGACAGGCACAGATTAGAGCATTATATAATTTTTAATAACTGTCTTAGTTTAGTGATTATTTTATACGGCCTCAGCCGTGACAGCTCTTTTCTGCTGTCAGAACCTCCTAAGATAGCAACGGTTTTAACTCCGGCATTTTTGCCTGCGGCAATATCATATACCATATCCCCAACATATAGGGCCTCTGACGGTTTTATCTTGAATTTTTTAAGAGCGAGTTTGAGCAAATAAGGCGCAGGCTTTAGCTCTTGTTTCTTATCAGCGCAGGCTATCAGGTTAAAATATTTTTCCAGATCCAGGTGCCGGATCAAAATACTGCTGAATTTTGTCGGACGGTTGCTGGCTACAGCTAATTTTACCCCTCTCTTTCGTAATACTGCCAGGGTTTGCCTGGCTTGGGGCTTCACTATTGAATATCTTGGTAAGGACACGCGGTGATGTTTCCGGTATATGGCCAAACCTTTGGCGATATCTGCTGTTTTTACAAATTGAGCGATAAAATTTCTATCACCTTGCCCCACTGCCCGGCGAGCCCGGGCATAGCTGACTGTTTTATATCCTAGAGAACGCAAAGTAAAATTAAGACTTTTCTCGATCGCCTGGTAGGCATCGATCAGCGTGCCATCCAGGTCAAATATAACCGCCTTGATCATGACAATCCTTTGCTAATTACTCGAATGATAGCGAATATCTCGAATACTTATTTTGTTCCTATTCGGCTTTTATTCGCATCCCTTAATTCGGCTTCTATTCGTGATTGTTTACAGCCGCAATAATGTTGCCGGTAGAAATTATGTTCTTTCGCAAAATTAATGGTCTTTTTAAAACCATCCTGCTTTTTGAAATCATACGGCAGGAAATCAGCGCAGATGGCAGAGCCAATCTGGTTAATCTCCTGCAAATTTTTGTGCGGGCTCACGGAAAGGGTTGAAGCTAAATACTTTATCCCCAGTTCCCTGGCTTGGCCTGCCGCTTTTTGCAGTCTCACCCGGAAACATACTGGACAGCGCTTACCGCCTTCTGGCTCTCCCTCCAGGCCTTTTATTTGTTCCTGCCATGCTGTATTATCATAAGGTCCAGTTATCAGCTCAAATTTGAGCAGTCGGCTGGCTTCCCGGACCACCTCCAAGCGCTGTTCATATTCTTTTTCCGGATAAATGTTTGGATTGTAAAAAAAACCGGTCACTGCAAACCCGTCAGCCCGCAATTTTTGCACTACTGAACCGGCACATACTCCGCAACATATATGCAACAATACCTTCTTCACTTTCAAATCCTCAATCTTTTATCTGTTTTTTCGACCAACGACGAACGACTAACCACGAACGGTATTTTCAACTATCAACAGCCTTTAGTTTCACCGCTATCCGCCATCTATTCTACCGTTGCGGCTCTATGATAACCTTTATACATTCTTTTGCCTCCGTCACCAACTTAAAACCCAGCGCTGTTTCAGACATACCTAGAGTATGGGTTATCATTTTTTGTACAGGGATCATTTTCGTCCGTAACAATTCAAGGGCGATCCCCGCATCCAACGGACTGCTGCCATAAGAATGCAATATTTTTATGCTTTGCCGCCAAAAATCGTTGACCGGAACAGGTAAGGTTACTCCCGGTTCCGTCGGGGCAAAGAACAGCAGCGTCCCGGCACGGTCAACACATTGCAAAGCCTGCTGAAATGCACTCAATGCCCCGGTACAGACAATGACTACATCAGCCAGTTTATTGGCATTTATTTTTTTCAATCTGGCAATGACATCTTCTTTAGCTAGGATGACCAGATCAGCACCTAAAGATTTGGCTGTTTCCAAACGTTGCTGGTTTATATCCGTAACTATAATGCGTGTTGCCCCAACGGTACGCGCCGCCAGCAGATGAAGTAGCCCGGACAAACCCGCGCCGAGGATCATCACTGTCTGCCCAGGTTTCATTGCCGCCATTCTCTGGCCGCGCAGCACACAGGCTAAAGGCTCGATAAAAGTACCTTCAACGAAAGAAATTTCCTCCGGTAATAGCAACATCCCTCGGTCCACGTTCAACTGCGGTACGCGGATATATTCGGCAAACCCGCCGGGATAGAAATTGGTGGTATGCAACGTTTCGCAGACTGTGTGCTGGCCGTTAAGGCAATACTTGCAGGTATTACATGGCACATGGTGCGCCGCAAAAATCCTATCCCCTATTTTGTATTTTTTTACTCCTTCACCAACTTTTTCGATAACGCCGGTAATTTCATGGCCCAAGACCAGCGGCGCCTTTTTTATGCGGTACCATTCCATGACATCGCTACCGCAAATACCGCTGGCCATAACTTTGATCAGTATCTCTCCCGGGCCGATTTGCGGCACAGGCATTTCTTCGATCCTGACATCCTTATTATTATAATACATAGCCACGCGCATTATTTTTTCTCCCGGCTCTGCGCCTTGACAGCATTAAAAACTTCCTGGGCTCTTTTAACATCCGCTTTTTCATGGATAATAGCGTGTAACCCGGCAGCCATAGCTTCCGGATACTGGCTCTGCCAGATATTACGGCCAAGATTTATCCCGATAGCGCCCTTCTGCATGCCGTCGAACACAAATTCAAAAACTTCCTTTTCTGTTTCACATTTCGGGCCGCCGGCAATTACCACCGGGACCGGGCAGCCGCAAACCACTTTATCAAAATTTTCGCACCAGTAAGTCTTGACGATCCTGGCTCCCAATTCTGCGGCAATGCGGGTACAAAGCCCCAAATACCTGGCATCTCTCTTTTCCATTTCCTTGCCCACAGCGGTTACCGCCATCACCGGAATACCGTAATCTTCACATTCATTAACGATCTTAGCCAAATTCATCAGAGTTTGATGCTCGTAATCACTGCCGACAAAAACTGATATCCCGACGGCGGCGGCATTCAACCTGATTATCTCAGCTATGGAGGTGGTGAGACCTTCATTAGCCAGATCTTTACCTACCATACTCGTACCGCCCGATACCCTGAGAATAATGGGTACTGTACTTGACGGATCAATAACAGAACGCAAAACCCCTCTGGTTACGAATAACCCGTCACAATAAGGAAGTAACGGCTTGATTGTTTCACCGGGCTTTTCTAAGCAACTGGTCGGTCCTTGAAAATATCCGTGATCGATCGGCAAAAAGAAACAATGCCCATCCGGTTTGATAAGCCGGCTGAGTCGGTTTTGTATTCCCCACTCCATAGATTACTCCTTCCTATTTACTTAAAATAATACCTGACCACTAGTCCGATTCCCGGCTGGGTAGCAAAAGCAGTATAAGAGTCAGAGGTGGTGTTCCCACTAATAGTGGTGTCGGTGCTGCTATGATGTATGCCCAGCCTGCCTACATAAGCTTCAATACTCAGGTTAGGTATTTCATGGAACCGGAAATCTACTCCCAGGCTGCAGCCAATAGTAAAGCTGGTCTCATCCTGCTTATAATTGCCGTTCTCGTAATTATCAATATTAATATCCAATCCGGCTAACCCCAGGAAACGCAGATTGTTCATTTTCTTCAGCACATAAGCAACTCCGCCGCCGATCCCGAATTCGGTATACTCTTTATCGAAATAAAAAGATACATTCCCGTCCACTGCCAGCTTTTCATCTAGCCAATAACGGATGCCGACACCGCTTCCGTCAGTGCCAATACCGATCTGGCCGGCCATATCATTGTTGGCCGGAGTTACTGCCGCGCTCATTTTTGCCGCCGGCGCTGCTACTGCCGCGTTAAACGACAAGAACAAAAACATTGCTGCTGCTAAAACAATTAACACTTTTCTCATACCTGTTCCTCCTTTTTATTTTTTGGTGCTCGCAATTAAATTAATCACCATCTCTGGATTTGCTTGCAGGGTTTGATGCACCGGGCAATTCCTGACGAACCGCAGCAAGGATTCTTTCTTGCTTTCATCCAGGGATATTCCTTGCAGGTCTATGCTTAAATGTATCTGGTCGAACCGGTACGGAGCCTTATCAGTCAGCTCTGCTTCTACTTTCACAATAAAATTATCTAATGGCAGTTTTGTGCTTTCAGCAAATTTGCGTATATAAACCCCGGCGCAAGTTCCCAAGGCAGCCAAAAGCGTTTCCAGCGGACTGATAGCCCCGCCCTTACCGTCAATATTTATTTCATAGGCATTAGCTTTTACCTTGAAAGACCTGTCTTTAGCGCAGAAAACCTCTGCCTGGTACATGAATATCACCTCACTTTCTTTTGATAATTCTCTCTGAAAGAGCTTGATGCAATATCTGCCACATATCTTCCTGGTCATGAGCCTGCATAAGCCCTTTTTGATTTTGATCTTTGATCATCATCTTAGCGATTGAAGCCAGTAGTTGTATCTGGGCCGTATCATCATCGCAAGGCGTAAAGATCAAAAAGATAAAATTAGTCGACTTGCCGTCCGGGGAATTCCAGTCAATACCAGATAGAGACCGGCCTACCACAACCAAGGGCTTTTTGATCAGTTCTAATCGAGTATGCGGTACCGCCACTCCCCGTTCCAAACCCGTTCCCATAGCCTCTTCCCTTTGGAACACTGCTTCATAAAGAACCTCTACTTCCGGCAAATCCCCTTGTTCAACTGCCAGTTCACAAAGCTCTCTGATGGCAGTATCGCGGCTTTTAGCTTTAAGATCGAGGATAAGGCCTCTCTTGCTAAAGAATTCCAGGATGCTGATCTCTTTTCTATTCTTAAGCGCCCAACTCAACCAAGGTCCCAGAGTTACCGAGGAGATCACTGCTCCGAAAACGATTGCCTCGAACACCGGTTCGGTGATCAATTTACTTTCAAAAGCCAATAATCCTATTACAATTTCCATTGTTCCGCCAGGAGTATGGGCTATAGCTATTAAGGAGCGATTAGCCTTAGACTGCTTGGTAAAAGCCACTCCCCACCAGGCCCCCAGGAACCTAGCCGAAATACCTACTATGCTGACTAGCAAGACCAGTGTCAAATTAAAGCTTTTAAAAAAATCTATTCTCAAGCCTATACTGGCAAAAAATATCGGGATGAAGATTGCATATACCATTTGTGAAATAACTTGCCGGGTTTTTTCCGAAAGAGCCTTAGCTTCTCCAGCCATAACTCCGGCCAGAAAAAATCCGAACATGGCATGAATTCCCAGTTTCTGGCTAATAGCCCCGCATAACAACCCTAATAGACAAATAAAGGTTAGTGAACTGCCAGGCTCCGGCAACTGCTCATTTTTTATTTTAGTAATAATCTTATTAGTTAATATTTTACCTAAAGTCAGACAAATAGCGGCAAAACCTAAAATTCTTATAAAAACTCCCGCAATTTTCATCAGCTCTATACTTGGTTGGGTAAAAAGGCCCAAGACCAGGGTAAAGATTATCCAACCGATAATATCATTGACGGAAAGCGCGGAAATGATTAAAAATCCCAGGTCAGTTTTGTCTACTCCAAATTCATGAAAAACTCGCGCAGTGATCGGCAAGGCTGAAATAGTCATTGCCGTAGCCATAAAAAGTGTAAATATAAAACGTTTAGTTGGGTCTACTAAATAATTGTCAGGAATAAAAAATAGGGCTATAAAAGCAATTATCATTGGTATAAAAACATCGGCCAGGGCGATTTTTAAAGCATCGCCTTTTTGCCGCCAAGCGCTGGAAAAATCAATCTCCAGGCCCACTTCCAGCAGAAAGAAAAGCAACCCCAGCCAAGCAACGGTTTCCAGCATATTTTGCTGAGTAATATTCAAAGGGAAGATTATTTGATAAACTTCAGGGAGAAACCGGCCAAGAATGGTCGGCCCCAGAACAATACCCACTAAGATTTCTGCTGTCAAAGTGGGTTGTTTTATCTTGCGGAAAAGCTCACCCAATCCCCGGGCTAATCCCAACAGCAGGAGGAATTGCACCAGGAATATAAGAATATTGTGATCAGTGATGTAAGACATGTATTTATTCTATCACTTTTTAGGGTTTTTTCCAACCATTTTATCGGCACATTTTATCGGCACAAATACTGAAAATAGCAATTCTCGCATTGCCCCCTTCATACCCGCATTGAAGGTGGCTTTATTTACACAAATACGTAAACGGGCAGTACTCGCATTGCCGGGTATCTGAGACATCTGCCACAAAAGGCTTATCCGGATCAATTATTTCCTTGAGCAGATGTTGCGCGGCAGCCATTATCAGCTCGAGAGACTCGGTTCTTTCAGCCTGGTCCTCTTTCTTGAAGCACATACTCAGCCTTGTTTCCCGCAGGTTATAAAGGCAGGCATTCACTTCCCGGCCTGGTTGGCTATCCCGGAAAATACTGATATACACCGGCATTTGGAAGGTTTTGATGGTTTTTTTCATCGCCTGCCTGTCCCCGGCCGGCATATCCCTTAGTTTTTGTATTTTAGCCGGCAGTTCTATCTTCCCGCCGGTCTTGTAATCCACTACCAGCAAGGTCCCGTCATCCAGTTCGTCTACCCGGTCCACTTTAGCTGCCAGCTTAAAGTCCCCTATACTATATGGATACTTCTTTTCCAGGACAATAAGTTTCGCTAC
>CAZFDO010000083.1:0-503 GCA_964517965.1 uncultured Clostridia bacterium | reverse complement strand
GCCTCTCCCGCTCATTCTGCAGGAATTTCTCCAGCCGGTGCTTCAGCACTGTTTCCAATAAAAACGCGCCATCTCCCAGCCGGGGATGGAAATCTTCCTCGAATTTCTTCTTGAAAGCACGGAAGAATTTTTCCTCAAATTCGGCATCTATCACCGGCTTTTTATTCAGGAACTCCGCGAAAGTATGGTGCAACAAATCATGCACAAAGGTCCCTATCTCCCTGGGTTCCGGAGTAGCCAGCAGGTCGGTTTTCTCCTGCAAATTCATCACATAGCGGAAATAGAACTGCCGCGGACAATTCAGATAAGTATCCATACTGCTGGGTGAATAAGTGAATTCTTTCAGGAAAGCAGCCATCTCCGCTGTTTTCGGCGTCTTCTCTTCTTTCAGCGCCGGCTCTACCCTGAACACGCCTCTTTGCGGGATAAAAACATCCAGCTTTTTCTCCGTCTTCTGCTTTTCCCATAGTATCTGCTCCAGGAACCTGCTCCGCTCATTTTGT
>CAZFDO010000082.1:0-7153 GCA_964517965.1 uncultured Clostridia bacterium | reverse complement strand
GGGTGACTTTTTGGGGGCTTATTGCCTGGGCTCGGGAGCGCATCCGGACAAAGGCACTGATTATACTGACCCTGAGCAATGTGCCAGGATGAAAAAAATCGTGGAAGATATGGTCCTGGATAACCGGGATGAACCTTATATGTTGCTATGGATATTAGGCAATGAAAATAATATGCCGGATACCAATAGTATCAACTCGGTCCGCACCAATGCTTATGAGCATCCGGCTGCCTTTCTGAAATTCGTTAATGAAGTTGCCCAGATGATCCACCAACTTGATCCGAATCATCCCGTGGCTATCTGCAACAATGATGTGGTTCATCTTAATTATTTGCGGGAGTTGGCGCCGGATATTGATATATTTGGCGTTAATGCCTATAAAGGGTCGGACGGTTTTGGGGAATTGTGGCAGCAGATCTACCGGATCTATGACAAACCGGTTTTACTTACTGAATATGGCTGTGACTGTTATCATCCTGGCCAGGGGGTAAACGAAGGAGAGCAGGCTATTTATCATGAAGCTTGCTGGAAAGATATCCTCTATAACCGTGCCGGTCGCGGGGGTTATGGTAATGCTCTGGGCGGGATAGTGTTTGAATGGCTGGATGAATGGTGGAAATCTAACCGGGAAACATCGCCTTTCGAACATGATACGACCCATAATGCTATATTTATCCTGCCGGACGGTTCTATCAGTGAGGAATGGTTTGGCCTGTGCGGCCAGGGCGACGGCAAAAATTCGCCATTTCTGCGGGAACTGCGCCGGGTCTATTATCTCTATAAAACTATGTGGACGGAATGGTCGTTGTGGGAGCAAAAGAAATGAATATCAGGCGATGGTCATATCAGAACTGATGGCCAGGGAATTGATGGTATCTACCAGCTTTTTGAGGTGATAGGCGTTAAAATTCGTAATGGCTACGCCGATATGGTACCCTTCAGGCGTGCTGCTGACATATTTTATTTCGCCCATAATACTGTAAAACTTTTTCCCATCTTTAAAATCAATATTCATATTGATAGTTTTGCCCTTGGTATAATTGGTGGAAGTTAAAATACCCGCTCCCTGCAGGTTGATATCCATGATCGTTCCGGTGAATTTTACTTCAGCTTGGAAGTTATCATTAAAGGTTACAGGTAGTTTAGCTTTATAGCGGGGTAGGTTGCGTTTTTCAGTCACGATTAAGATCCTTTCGCCAGTTTAATTATATTTATTTACCCTATTTAACCGCTTAGTGTCAAGAGATATTAAGCGTTGGAGGAAAAAGTCCATGAACAGTAAAGACCTTTTTGCTAAACTCAGACAATATTTTATTGCCGGCTTAGCTGTTATGTTCCCGGTTTTTGTGACTATCTGGATCATGAGGATCCTTTTCCGGATTTCAGATGGCTTTTTGGGTGATATTATCAATAATTACCTGAATGAGGAGTATGGCTACCGGATCCCGGGATTAGGGCTCTTGATCATGGTTTCGTTGATCCTGATGGCTGGTTATCTGACCAATAAAGTATTCGCCCGGCGTTTTTTCCCGGAATTAGAGCACTGGCTGATGAAATTCCCGCTGGTGCGCAATATTTATCCCTCAGCTAAGCAATTAAGCAAGTTTTTCTTCACGGAAACCAGTAAGGCCAGATTCAGCCGGGCCGCCCTGGTCCCCTGGCCGCATCAGGATTGCTACACCCTGGGATTTGTCATGAATGAAGAGATAACCAGCGATCGTTTCGCCGATGCCGGGAATTATTATACGGTGTTTGTCCCGACAGTCCCCAATCCGCTGACCGGATTCATCAGTTTATACAAGGAAAAGGATGTTATTCTGCTGGATATGAAGGTAGACGAAGCACTCAGGTTGGTTATCTCCGGCGGAGTGATTTCCCCCAAAGTATTCAAAACCCATTCCCCGCCAACCCCACCGCCAGTATAAGATTTTACAGTGCATTACCCCCCCCTAGTTCTGCTAAGCAGAACTAAACAGGGGGGCAAATTTCCCCCGTAGTTTCTTACGAAACTAAACACGGGGACAGGAAATCAAATTTGGGAGGATAGTGTGAGCAATGAAGTGGTATTAAGTGACGCGACTTTTGAAAAGGAAGTGCTGCAGTCAGATAAGCCGGTTTTGGTAGATTTCTGGGCCGCCTGGTGCGGACCTTGCATGATGCTGGGGCCGACAATCGAGGAAATTGCCAATGATTTTGCCGGCAAAGTCAAAGTCTGCAAATTGAACACTGATGAGAATGAAGCTACATCTGCCAAATACCAGATCAGCGCCATACCATCGCTGTTATTCTTTAAAGGCGGACAGGTTGTAGACAAAAGCATAGGGGTGGCCAATAAAAAGGCGATAGCTGAAAAACTAAACAAACTGCTTTAAAAGGGATAATATGGCTAAAGATTTAGAACAGGAAAAAGAGAAGGTCCGTAAGTTTGCCCAGCGTTATTGTGAGCTGTCCGGGTACGTGTTAAATCCGGATGAGAAGATAGCCGAGATGGTTATTGAGGGTTTAGCCAAAAATCGGGTGGCCAAAGGTTTCCAATATTGCCCGTGCCGGCTATTGACCGGTAACCAGGAAGAAGATAAGTTAAAGATCTGTCCCTGTAAGTGGCATAAGGATGAAATTGCGGCTGACGGCCACTGTCATTGCCAGCTTTTTTTTAAGAAGTAGATTTGCTTTTTTCCCGGGCCTTGATGGCGTGCCAGTTTCTGACCACTTCAGCGGCATTCTTCACTTTTACTTTGCCAAAAACATGAGGATGCCGCCTTTTTAATTTGCGAATGAGGACCCGGATCACATCATTAATATCAAATTCCCCGTTTTCCTGCGCAATTTGTGCATGGAATACTACCTGTAATAGCAAGTCTCCAAGCTCTTCCTGCAAATGTTCAGGATTGTCTTCGTCAATCGCTTCTCTTACTTCCTGCGCTTCTTCCCTAAGATACTTTTTTAAGGTCTGATGAGTTTGGCGCTTATCCCAGGGGCAACCCTGTGGGGAGCGCAATAAAGCCATGATCTTGATCAGTTCGCTAAAAGGTGTTTTTCTGCTGTTCATAGTGTTATGATTTATAGCATTATTTTACTTGAATTTCAATGATTAATATGTTAAAAATAAGAAATTATTATATCTTAAATATTATTTTTATCGAGGGATAAGTATGTGAAAAAATTAATTTTTACGATGGTGCTGTTAGGCTGCCTTTTCCCGGGCATAGCTTTAGCTGGAGAAGAACAGCCCGGTCCCTTGGCCCAGGAACAGCTTTTCCGGCAGCAGAGGACAGAGCTCCAGACATTGAACCTCCTCAATAACCTGTACCTGACCAAGGCCCAGAGGCAACTCATCCTGGAACGGGCAAAAATGGCCAGGATCATGAGCCGGCTTTACGACATTCGGTCAGAGGAACTGCTGCAAGCGCTTAATCCGCAGCTATTAAAACTGAAGGAAACATTGGCTTCTAGCCAGGATATCCCTGCAGAGTTAAAAGAAGCAGTGAATAAAGCCAAGCAGGAATTCGAGACCGTTAAGGGTAATTACGAAAAACAAAGGCTAAAACTGGCAGCTGATATAAAAGAATGCCTGGATGGCGGCCAGTTATATATCATCGATACCTATAAACCTTGCTTGATACCACCCCCAGGCCCGGGAAGGATAGGGCAGGCTGAAAAAAACGAAAGCGCGGCAAAGATGCTGGTTAAGGTCAGGGCCCTGTCCCAGGATAGATATGAGCGCAGGAAAAAAGACCTGGCTGGCAGGATCATAGGACAAGTCAGGAAGAAAATGCCGGCAGGCTTTATTATAGACGAAGAAAAGGAAACTGCCAGGATCATTGTTTTTTTTGACGAAGCCAGGAGAATGGATAAGGTGTCCTTTAACGTGCATAAGGAAGAGTTAGCGGCAGCTTTTAAAAGCTCTTATGTCATTCCTAAATTACCTCTTGATATAACAGTTAAAATTGATAAATTTCTTTTAGCTGAAAGTATAATTCCCCTATTGAAACAACGGCTGCAATAAACCAATGATACCTTTGGATAAATTATATACTCTTTTATACCGTCGTTTTGGCGCTCTCCAATGGTGGCCGGCAGAAACTCCTTTGGAAGTGATCGTTGGCGCTATCCTCACCCAGAATACCAATTGGCATAATGTAGAACGAGCTATTACCAATCTAAAAAAAGCTAGGTTGCTAGAGATAAAAACGCTGCTGGAAGGTAAGGCAAAAGTCCTGGAAACAGCGATCAAACCCAGTGGTTTCTATAAACAGAAAGCCAAACGCTTGCAGGGTTTTGTTTCTTACCTATATAATAAGTGCCAGGGAGACTTGACGTCTTTTTTTAACCGGGATGTCCATCACCTGAGGCAGGAGTTATTGGCGCAAAAGGGGATTGGGCCTGAAACCGCTGATTCCATCCTGTTGTATGCCGGCAACTTGAAAGTTTTTGTCATTGATGCCTATACCCGCCGGATTTTGGAGCGGGTAAACAACCTGAAGTTTAAAACCTATGATGAATATCAAGCTTATTTTGAAGGTCATCTGCCGGCCAGGGTGAAAATATATAACCAATTTCATGCATTGCTGGTAGAAGTAGGTAAGAACTATTGCAAAAAGAAACCTTCCTGCCAGCCATGCCCGATCAAAAAGAGGTGCGATTATTATGCGAGGGATAGGAAACAGGCAAAATAAGACCTTCCAGATCAAAAACCGGGTACCGGCCAGGCGCCCCAGAGTAAAGCCCCGGGTCCCTAAGAAAAAAACCAAGGCGACAAAAGCGAATATTTTAATTGCGCAAAGATATTTTGTGTGTTATAATATGTAACAAGTCGTTATAAACAGAGGGAAAAATGTCCGATTTAATCGAAACATATACCGTAGACGAAGTTGCACAGGCATTGAAGTTGCACCCCTATACGATTAGACGCTTAAGCCGGGAAGGAAGGATCCCTGCTTTTAAGTTTGGCGGCCAATGGCGTTTTCGCAAGAGCGAAATAGAGGCGTGGGGCGTGAAGAAAAATAAAAAATATTAGCACATGGTTTATTATTAGCAATTAGGACTTAGGAGAAAATTATGGCGAATGGTGATCTTAATTGGATAGCGAATTTCATCTGGGGTATTGCAGATGATATCCTTCGTGATGTTTATGTCCGCGGTAAATACCGCGATGTCATATTACCTATGACGGTTATACGCAGGCTCGACGCAGTTCTGGAGCCAACCAAGCAGGCTGTTATAAAAATGAAAGAGAGTCTTGATAAGAGGAAAATAACAAATCAGGATGCCGCGCTTCGGAGTGCTGCCGGGCAAGCGTTTTACAATACCTCGCCATTTACGCTCCACGATTTAAAAGCCCGCGCGAAACAACAGCAACTCAAGTCAGATTTCGAAACTTATTTAGATGGGTTTTCTCCCAATGTTCAAGAGATCCTTGAAAAGTTTAAATTTCGTAACCAAATAGTGACAATGGTTGAAGCGGACATCTTAGGTTATATGATTGAAAAGTTTTTGGAAAATTCGATTAACCTTAGTCCGAATCCGGTTTTTAATCAAGATGGTAGCGTGAGACTCCCGGCGCTTGATAATCATACTATGGGGACTATTTTTGAAGAGCTTATTCGGCGTTTTAATGAGGAGAATAACGAGGAAGCCGGAGAGCATTTTACGCCGCGGGATGTTGTGAAGCTTATGGCAAAATTAATATTTCTTCCGGTTGCCGATAAAATTGAATCCGGAACGTATTTGGTCTACGACGGAGCATGCGGGACTGGCGGCATGTTATCCGTGGCGGAAGAATCTTTGGTCGAGCTTGCCAAGAAACAAAAGAAAGAGGTGTCTATCCATCTTTTCGGGCAGGAGATTAATCCCGAAACTTATGCTATCACCAAGGCAGACCTTCTGATTAAAGGTGAGGGTGATGAGGCAGAAAACTTTAAATTGGGTTCTACGCTTTCGCAAGACGGATTTCCGACCAGAGAATTTGATTTTATGTTATCCAATCCTCCGTATGGCAAGAGCTGGAAAACAGATCTTGATCGGATGGGCGGGAAAGATGACATCAAAGATCCTCGCTTTATTATTGAATATGCCGGAGATCCGGAGTTTAGTTTTCTTACTCGGTCAAGTGACGGCCAGCTTATGTTTTTGGCAAATAAACTATGCAAAATGAAGCATGATACAAAGCTTGGAAGCCGGATCGCTGAGGTTCATAACGGCTCGGCTCTTTTTACGGGAGATGCGGGGCAGGGTGAGAGTAACATCCGCAGGTGGATTATTGAGAACGATTGGTTGGAAGCGATCATCGAGCTCCCATTGAATATTTTTTACAATACGGGCATCGCGACCTATATCTGGGTGCTTACAAATCGCAAATCCGCAAAACGTAAAGGCAAAGTTCAACTCATCGATGCGTCGGCATGGTTTAAACCTCTGCGTAAAAATCTCGGCAAGAAGAATTGCGAATTGTCTGAAGATGATATAAAGAAAATTTGCGATCTCTTTCTTTCTTTTAAAGAAACAGCAGAATCTAAACTATTTCCGAATGAGGCGTTTGGATATTGGAAGGTTTTGGTTGAACGTCCGCTTCGGCTTAGTGTTGATTTATCACCTGCGAATGTTAATCGATTTGCTCAGCTATGCAAAGAAGCGGATGAAGAACCTTTGGCAAAACTGGTTCAACGGATTTCCAAATCGATCGGCGCCGGGCCCCATATGGATTTTAATGTTTTTATGGAAGCTGTTGATAATGATGCCAGCGAACATAACGTTAAGATGACCACGAAGAGGCAAAAGTTTTTGGAATCGGAATTGGCGAAAAAGGACGAGAACGCAAAGCCTGTCATTAAGAAAATACATAAACATGGTCAAGCTGAGGCGAATCTTATTGAAGGATTGTATGCGGTAACGCTTGACGGGAAAAAACATATGGTGGAATACGAGCCTGACACAGATCTTCGTGATACAGAGCAGGTTCCGCTTCTTGAGGATGGAGGCGTAGAGGCATTCTTCCGACGGGAGGTATTACCATATGTTCCAGACGCGTGGATTGACGCCAAATCCACCAAAATAGGATACGAAGTATCGTTCACCCGGTATTTTTATAAACCGCAACAGTTGCGCTCGCTGGAAGAAATACGAGTCGACATAGAAAAGATTGAGAAGGAATCCG
>CAZFDO010000081.1:1739-7180 GCA_964517965.1 uncultured Clostridia bacterium | reverse complement strand
ACTCAAGCCTTAAAACGCCTAAAATGGCAAAACCTGGACCATGTTTTGGCTGGCCGCCTAATAGTGGGCGCCGGGCAGAAAAATGAGAATATTCTTTCAAATGAAATGATTCTTGAAGGCATGATGACCCGCGGCTTTGTCTGGTTTGACCCGGAAACAAATGAACATTACGCCACAGCCGCCGGGATTGTTCTTTTTGCTCCTGATCCTTCAGCAGTTTTTCCGCAGGCCCGGTTTTTAGCCGATGCATATCGTACTAAGAGTCCTGACGGCAATCCGGCAGATCAGGAAGATATCCGCGGCCCCGCACCTTTAGTCATAGAGCGAACGCTTGAATTTATTGATCGTAATACGCGCCATCCGATGCGGGTGGTCGGACTGGAACGTATTCGCTTTGACGAATATCCCATTGAGGCATTAAGAGAAGCGCTGGTAAATGCGGTTGCTCATCGTAATTATGAAGACGCCGGGAGGAAAATAATGGTAGAAGTATTTCCGGATATGATTGTCATTTCAAGTCCTGGCCTTCCGCCCAAACCGCTGTCCCTTCAAAAATTGCGCTCCGGCAAATACAAACCATGTTCACGGAATCCTATTTTGGCGCAAAGCTTATCGTATTTTCATCGTATTGAGGAACGCGGTAGCGGATTTCGCAGAATGCACGATCAGATGATCGACCATGGGCTTGAAAATATTTTATTGGGTGAAGATTCTGGGTATTTTCAGGTGATTTTCAAAGGGCCCGGCAAGGATATTTCCAAATTGCGCGTTCAGGAAATAGCGCAGAAGAAAATTATCGCTCCGTCAGTTGAGGAAAAACTGAATAAAAGGCAAAAACAAATTATAATCCAAGTTCTTAAACGGGGATCCGTTACCAGTGGATGGTGTAGAAAGCGTTTTAATGTTGTCTATGATACTGCGCAACGGGATCTTTCAGCGCTGGTAGCTTTGGGAATCCTTGAACAAAGTGGCCGCGGGCGAACAACGAAGTATGTCGCCCGGAAAAGTAAATAAAATAATCTACCGATAATCTACCGATTATTTATAGCGAATCTACCGATGCGCCAAGGCAGAATCGTTAAATGACTCAGGGACATACATTATAGTATAAAAGAATGACAAAAGAAGTTAGCTATTAAAGAGGATAAGTATATCGAGTAAATCCAGAGATTAATTTTAAGAGCTATGAAGAACAATGGTTCTCCGAAACCGGAATTTGAGACGGATGAGGATCGTACGCATTTCCTGATCAGGCTGCCGATCCATCCAAAAGCGAATACACTCGCGATTGAGCACAATGAGGCCCCAGTAGAGGCCCCAGTTATTCTTACCGAAACAGACAAAAAAATTATAGTCTCATTGAAAGGTCAGGATCTTGCGAGGAATGAATTGCTCCATGTTCTTGGCTATTCACAACCAACCGGTAATTTTAAAAAAGCTATTGAAAAATTACTTCAACACGCGCTTATCGAAAGAACCATTCCTGATAAACCAAATAGCCGCTTGCAGAAATATCGTTTAACGGAAAAGGGTAAAAAAACGAAATTAGCTATTAAAGAGAACAGAAGTTCGCGAAAAACAACGGGAGCTGGTACTTAAAAATCAGGGACAGGCACAGATGAAAAGCACGGGTATTGACTTATTTAATGATCAGCCGGTTTTTGCCGCTATTCTGGCCGCTTTGCAGGAGCTTCGGAAGCCTGAGGTCACTGGCTTGTCCGGGGTCAGCAAAGCTCTTTTTTTACAGGCTCTCGGCGGCCGGCTGAATCGCCCGCTGCTCATTGTTGGGGAAGAAGAGCCAAGTCTCAAGTTCTACGAGGATCTGCTTCTTTTTGCCGGCCCGGAAGAGCTGGATATTTTTCTTGATGAAGAATATGGTTATCTGCGGTTAATGGAAGCGATCAGAAATAAAGCCAGCTACTTTTGCGTGGCCAGCCGTGAAGCTCTGGACCAGACTGTAATCCCCTTTGAACAATATCAAAAATTGTATTTTTCTTTATCCGCCGGGCAAACTATCCAATTGGAAAAGCTTGCCGGGAATTTAGTCGCTGCCGGTTATCAGCGTACTCCTTTTGTCGAAAGACCCGGGGAATTTTCCGTGCGCGGTGGTATTGTCGATGTCTTTGTGCCTTTAGCTGAGCATCCCATTCGCCTGGAATTTAATGGCGAGATGCTGGAAAGCTTGCGGCAATTCGAAAGTTTTACCCAGCGGTCGGTAAAAAACCTGGAAAAGATCTCGATCCTGCCCTTAAAAACAGACCAGGGCCAATCTCCGCTCTGGCGCTATTTTGAAGCCCAGACCATGGTGGTCAAGAACGAATTATTATCTCCGCTGGACCCATTACCCCTCGGTGATTCTTTGACTGAGCTATCATTAACCCTGTCCCGGTCACCGCAAACCTTATTTTTTGATTTTCAGCCGATGGAGAGTTTTCATAGCTCTATTGACCGGCTTAAGGAGCGGCTGAAACAATGGCGTTCTCAGGGCTATGCCGTGACCCTGGTAGCAGATAATGCTGGTCAGCAACGCCGCTTGCAGGAATTGCTGTCTTCAGATGCTGATTTTTGCCGCTGGATGATCGGGGTTATCTCCGGCGGGTTTATATCTGCGGCCCTGAAAGTGGCTGTGGTCAGCGATGAAGAAATATTCGGCCGTTACCTGGAACGCAAATATCTGGCTAAAATAAAAAAGCCGCTGCCACTGGCGTTAAGCCCGTTTACTGATCTAAAGGAACATGATTATGTGGTGCATGAAACCTACGGTATCGGTATTTATGAAGGTATCCAGCGTTTGGTAGTAGGGAACAAAGAAGAAGATTTTTTGTCTTTAAAGTATGCCGAAGGTGACCGGCTATATGTGCCGGTAGAGCAAATGAAACTGGTGCAAAAATATATTTCCGCCGGAGCTCATCCCGGGATAGCCAGGCTGAAGATGTACCGTTTAGGAGGCAATAACTGGCAACGGGTCAAAGAGCAGGTCAAGGAATCAACCTGGCAGATGGCCAAAGAATTATTGGGCCTGTATAGCGAGCGTTCTATTGTTGAAGGCCAGGCTTTTAGTACTGATACCCACTGGCAACAAGAGTTTGAGTCGGCGTTCATTTATGAAGAGACCCCGGACCAGCGGCAAGCCATTCAGGCGGTCAAAGGTGATATGTCCGGGCACAAACCCATGGACCGGCTTATTTGCGGAGATGTCGGATACGGCAAGACAGAAATAGCGATGCGGGCGGCTTTTATTGCCGTGAACAACAATAAGCAAGTAGCGGTACTGGTCCCGACCACCATCCTGGCGGAACAACACTTGAATACTTTTCGGGAACGGTTTGCTGATTATCCGATGCGTATCGAGATGTTGTCCCGTTTTCGCAGTAAAGCCGAACATGACCTGGTGATCAAGGACCTGGCCAAAGGGTTGGTGGATGTTATTGTCGGAACCCACCGGCTACTGCAGAAAGATATAAAATTCAAATATCTGGGATTATTGGTAGTAGATGAGGAACAGCGATTTGGCGTAAGCCATAAGGAAAGGATAAAACAGATGTGCAAAAATGTGCATGTGTTGACCCTGACCGCTACCCCGATCCCCCGGACCCTGGAGATGTCTTTGAGCGGTATCCGTGATGTCAGTTTGATCAATAACCCTCCGGAAGGCCGCTTACCGGTATCGACCTATGTGATGGAACACAATGATGAAGTGCTGCGCCAGGCCATCATTCATGAGCTGGCCCGTAAAGGCCAGGTATTTTATGTGCATAACCGGGTTAAGACTATCGACCGGTGCGCCAAGAGTTTGGCAGAACTTGTTCCGGAAGCTAAGATCAAGGTGGCTCATGGGCAGATGAATTCCCGCGAGCTGGAAAAGATCATGCTTGATTTTGTGGCCAGGAAATTTGATGTGATCGTCGCGACCACTATTATTGAATCAGGCCTGGATATGCCCAATGTCAACACCTTGATCGTAGACGATGCCACGAAATTCGGCCTGGCTGACCTGTACCAATTGCGGGGCCGGGTGGGCCGGTCCAGCCGGCGGGCTTACAGCTATTTCTTCTATCCCGGTAATTTTGTCTTTACCCAGGATGCGGCGGCGCGGCTCAAAGCTATTCAAGAGTTTACCCAGCTTGGTTCAGGTTTTAAGATAGCCATGCGGGACCTGGAATTGCGCGGCGCCGGGAACTTACTGGGTAAGGAGCAGAGCGGTTATATTTCCAAGGTAGGGTTTGACTTGTATTGTAAGCTGTTACAGGAGAATATCCAGCAGCTAAAAGGACAGGAAAAGGGGATCACGGTCACCCCCAGCATTAATCTGCGGCTAAAAGCTTATCTGCCGGTTCCTTATATCAGTGATGAATTGCCCCGGATGGAGATATATAAGAAACTATCCCAGGTGAGCACATTGGACGAACTGCGCGAGGTCCATGGAGAGATCAAGGACCGCTATGGCACCTTACCCCTGGAAGTGCTGAATCTGATCGAGATAATAGAACTAAGAGTACTGGCCCAGGACTTACTGATCGAGGAGATCAATGAACAGGATAATCATTGGGAATTACTTTTCCATCCCCAAACCAGGGTGGCAGGAGTTTCCTTGGTCCAGTTAGCCGGCAAGTTTCCCGGGGAAATAAGCTTTCAGGCCGGCCCGCCGTTCACTCTGCTGGTAAAGAAAGGTCCGCGGACAATGTTAAGAAATATCTTGCAGAGACTCTGAATTTATGATATAAAAAATCTTTAATGAAGCGAAAAACAGGAGGGGAAGAAATGCATTGCAACAAGAAGGGAATACTCATATTCACAGCCTTACTCATGATCTTACTGGCCGGCTGTTCCCGCAAACAGACGGTCTTAGCAAATATTGGCTCTAAAACTATTACCGGCGCTGATTTTGCCGAGCGGCTGAAACAATTGCCGCCCCAGTATCAGGCGCTGATAAAATCTGATGAAGACAAGAAAACAATGTTGGACGCGCTGGTCAAGGAGCAATTGATAGTACAGGAGGCCAAAGAGCGGAATCTGGACAAAGAAAAAACTATCCAAGCCAAAATAAATACGATCATAGACCAGATCCTGCTGGAAGAAATGGTAAAAAGAGTGAGAGATTCCCAGCTCAAACCCAGCGAAGCTGAAGCTAAAAGTTATTATGACCAGCATAAGAGCGAGTTTACTGGCTCGGAACGGATAAAGGTGGCCCATATCCTGGTCAAAGAGAAAGCCGAGTCAGAGCAAGTCTTGGCACAATTGAAAAAAGGGGCTGATTTTAGCCAATTAGCTAAGCAGTATTCTATTGATAGCAGCTCCAGTAAAGCTGGCGGAGAAATGGATTATTTCAGCCAAGGCGAGATGGTGCCGGATTTTGAAAAAGGAGCGTTTCTTTTAACTAACCCGGGGCAGATCAGTGAGCCGATAAAAACTGCTTTTGGTTACCATATAATAAAGCTCAT
>CAZFDO010000081.1:0-1729 GCA_964517965.1 uncultured Clostridia bacterium | reverse complement strand
GTGAAAAGAGCTTTGAGGAAGCTAAGCCAGAAGTAGAACGTTTAGTGGAAAAGAATAAGTTTGACCAGTGGTTAGAAGGATTAAAAAAGAAATGGCATGTCAAAATAAATTATGACAAATTGAAAGAAATCAACATTGCCGGGGCTCCTGCCGCCGGCAATAGCGAAGGAGAAAAATAAGCATGAAAAAAGCTGGATTATTAGCAGTAGTTCTATTGCTGGGGTTATTGGGTAGCGGGAGTCTGCTGGCCAAAGTGGTCAATAAGACGGTTGCGGTAGTGAATAACGAGATCATCACCCTGGAGGATTTTAACAAGAAAGCCGGTCCCATGCTGGAGCAGTACCGGCGGCTCTACAAGGGAACGGATATAGAAGAAAAGATCAAGGAAATGAAGAAAGAAATGCTCGATCAGATGGTTGAAGAAAAAATTCTGCGCCAGGAAGCAAAAAAGCAGAATATTATTGTCACTAAGCAGGATATCCAGAAAGGCGTTGACGAAGTCAAGAAGCGGTTTAGTCCGGAAAACAATTATAAGGAATATAAAGAGGAGCTGAAGCGCCAGGGTTATACGGAAAAAGGGTTTGAAAATGATATTAAGGAACAATTGATGGTGATGCAGCTGATCGATAAAGAGATCAAAGGCAAAGCCACTCTCCCTAATGAAGCTGAAGTCAAAAAATATTACGACGAGCATAAAAAAGAGTTAAAACAGGACGAACAAGTGCGGGCCCGTCATATTCTTATCCGGGTGGATGAAAAAGCGGATCTTAAGACCCAGTCAGCGGCTCTGAAAAAGATCCAGGAAGTACAGGCTAAAGTGAAAAAAGGCGAAGATTTTGCGACTTTGGCCAAGGAATATTCCGAAGATCCCGGCTCCAAGGAAAACGGCGGCGACCTGGGCTTTTTCTCTAAGGACACTATGGTGCCTGAATTCAGTAAAGTAGCTTTTGCGCTGAAGACTGGCAAGGTGAGTGATGTGGTGAAAACTTCCTTTGGCTATCATTTGATCAAAGTAGAAGAAGCTAAACCAGCCAAGCAACTAGCCCTGGAAGATGAAGTGCCTGTAGCGCCTGACAAAAAAGTAAAAGTAAAAGAGTATATCCAAAATATGCTCTATCAGCAGGCCATGGAAAAACAATTTGAAGCCTGGCTCAATGAGTTAAAGGGTAAGTCTAAAATAGAAACCAGCCCAGTGGAATAAAAATATGACTGAACAGGAAAAACCAGTTTTAGGGATCACTGTTGGCGATGTTGCCGGCATTGGTCCGGAAATTATTGCCAAAGCTTGCCTGGAACCGGAAATTTATCATCTCTGCCGTCCGATCCTGATCGGAGATGTGAAGATCTTCCAGGATGCCAAGCGGTTTCCGGTAAAGAGTTTTACGATCAAGGTTATTAATAAGCCCAGTGATGCAGTTTTTGAATTTGGCCGCATTAACATAATTAATGTTGATAATATTAATATGGATGCCCTGAAGCTCGGACAAGTGCAGAAGATGTGCGGCAAGGCGGCGGTGGAATACATTAAAGAAGCTGTCCGGTTGGCTCTGGCCGGTGAGATCAAGGGTGTGGTGACCGCGCCCATCAGCAAGGAAGCCATGCATCTGGCCGGTTTTAAATATAATGGGCATACCGAACTCTTAGCCGAACAGACCAACACCAGCAAATATGTAATGCTCCTGACCGGCGGTACGCTGAAAGTGATTTTATTGACCAGGCATATGGCCTT
>CAZFDO010000080.1:0-7306 GCA_964517965.1 uncultured Clostridia bacterium | reverse complement strand
ATCCCCTGGCCCGCAAGCTATTTTATCAACTGGCCCAGCAGGAGATACAGCATATCATGATGTTTGAAGATATCTATGAAAAACTCAAACGGGAAAATAAATGGCCGCGCTGGACCGTAGAGGAAGGCGAAAAACTGGAATATATAGTTAAGGAATATTTTCATGCTCTGAAAAAGGACCCGGCAGTGCAACTGGCGGATAATATTAAAGGGCTGGAGCTGGCCATGCAGGTAGAGAAAAAAGGCTATGTCATGTATGAGAAATTCCTGTCCAAAGCTATGGATAATAATGAAAAATTGTTCTATAAGGAATTGCTCAAGCAGGAAAACGCCCATTACGAAGCCTTAGCGAATATACATTTATACCTGACCCAAACCAGTGACTGGTTTTCAGAAGAAGAAGGCCATGTCTGGAACTGGATGAACCTTTAACAAACGATTACACAGATTTTGTAAAGAGATTACACCGATTACGAACAAAAGAGGTTTAATTTTGAATGTTTTTCTGAAAGAAGCGATAGCGGCGGCGAGAAAGAGCGGGGCATTGATACGCAGCCGCGTAGGTAAAATTAAGACTATTAATTATAAAGGCGCTATTGACCTGGTCACAGATGTGGATAAGGCCTCTGAACTTTTGATCAAAGAGCACCTCTTCAAGAAGTTTCCCAAGCATCTCTTCCTGGGTGAAGAGAGCGGCGGAAAACGCGAAGGATCCGGATACCGCTGGATAGTGGATCCGATAGACGGTACGACCAATTTTGCCCATGGCTTTCCATATTTCAGCGTTTCGATAGCTCTGGAGGTAGACTGTCAGCCGGTAGTGGGAGTGGTCTATGACCCGATGCCTGATGAGCTTTTTTACGCTACTAAAGGCGGCGGGGCTTTCCTGAATAAAAAGAAAATAAAAGTTTCCCAGACCAAAGACATGAAGAAATCACTGCTGTGCACCGGTTTTGCTTATGAGATAAAGGATGCCCGGGATTCCAATGTTGAGCATTTTGTTGATTTCCTGATGACTGCCCAGGCCATTCGCAGGATGGGGTCTGCAGCGCTGGACCTGTGTTATGTGGCATGCGGGCGTTTTGACGGATTCTGGGAGATCGGGCTCAAACCCTGGGATACAGCGGCAGCCATCCTGGTGGTAACAGAAGCTGGCGGGAAGTTATCCAAATTTAACGGCAGTAAATATTCCCATTACGACCAGGAGATACTGGCTACCAATGGTTTGATCCATAAACAGATGAGCAAAATACTGGTCAGACGATTCCCTAGTACTAAAATGAGAGAATCAATCCGCAAAGGGCTAAAAGAACCGCTTTATAAATGTAGTAAGGATCTGCATTTCTGAGTTATCAGAGTGGAAAATATATGAAAAAAAAGCTGTATATTATAGATGGACATGCCTATATCCACCGCGCTTTTCATGCCCTCCCGATGCTTACCAATTCCCAGGGTTTAGTGGTCAATGCAGTTTTTGGCTTTACTCGGATGCTGCTCAAGATCATCAAACGCGAACAGCCTGACTACCTGGTGGTGTGCTTTGATTCCCCGCACCCGACCTTCCGGCATAAAGCCTTTGAACAGTATAAAGCCACCCGCAAGGAAACTCCTGACGAACTTAAAACACAAATACCTATGGTCCAGGAAATGGTAGAAGCATTCAAGATCCCGGCGTTCCGGATGCCTGGTTATGAAGCTGATGACCTGATCGCCACTATTGCCCGGCAGGCGGAAAAGCAGGATGTGGATGTGATTGTTGTCAGCGGGGATAAAGATATACTCCAGCTGGTGGACGAACATATCAAAGTGCTGAGCGAGCCGAAAGGGATACTCTTCAGCGAAAAAGAAGTCAAAGAAAAATTCGGATTCCCGGCTGGCAATATCAAGGACTATCTAGGCTTATGCGGCGACTCCAGCGATAACATTCCCGGTGTGCCGGGGATAGGTGAGAAAACCGCGACCCAACTGGTAACAGAATACGCGACTATTGAAAATATATATCAGCATCTGGATGAACTTCCGGCTAAAGTGAAGACCAAACTGGAGTCCGGCCGCGAACTGGCCTTCAAATCAAAAGAACTGGTGACCCTCGTGGAAGATGTTCCGCTCAAAATGACCTTGGAAGATTTGAAGTCTGTCCCGCTGGACCAGGAAAAAGCCATGGCTTTGTTCAACAGGTATGAATTTAAAGCTTTAACCACTGAGTTGATAGGCCAGAGCGCGGAAAAAGATGCGCACTATAAAGTCATCACTGACTTGGACGAGTTGGCAAAGATCATTGAGGCCATAAAGCAAAAAAAAGAAGTATCCATTGACCTTGAAACCAATAATAGCGAGCCGATGCTGGCCAAGATAGTCGGCTTAGTGCTCTGCCATCAGGAAAAGGAAGCTTTTTATATACCCGTGGCGCACAGTTATCTGGGCGCTCCGGAGCAGGATAAGGAAAAAGTGCTGGACCTGCTGAAACCCATCATTGAAGATGAGCAGATACAGAAATACGGACAAAACCTGAAATATGACCTATTGGTGCTGAAAAATGAAGGATTGAATCTGAAGGGTATTTCTTTTGACACTATGATCGCCTCTTATCTGATCAATCCCTCCAAACTAAACCACAGCCTGGAAGATATCGCTGCCGAGTATTTGCAGTACAAGATGATACCGATCACGGACCTGATCGGCAAAGGCGCCAAGCAGATCACCATGGACCAGGTGCAGGTGGAAAGAGTGGGCGAATATGCCTGTGCCCAGGTGGACATGGTCTGGCGGCTTAAACAGCAATTGTCCGGGATGATGGCAGAGAAGGGTCTGGATAAACTATTCCATGATGTAGAAATGCCGGTTCTGGAAATATTAGCAGAGATGGAATATACCGGTATCCTGGTGGACCTGCCATACCTGAAAGAATTATCCAAAGAGATCGATGGAAAAATTACGACTTTAGAACAGGTGATATATAAAATAGCCGGCACTGAGTTTAATATTAATTCACCCCAGCAGCTTTCCAAGATACTTTTTGAGAAATTGGGATTGCCGGTAATAGAAAAAACCAAGACTGGAGCTTCCACTAATGAATCCGTCTTGCGCCAACTGCAAAATATGCATGAATTGCCTAAAAGGATAATGGAATACCGGGAACTGGCCAAGCTTAAATCCACCTATATTGACCCGATACCGGAGATGATCAACCCCAAAACCGGCCGGTTGCATACTTCGTTTAACCAGACTGTGACCAATACCGGGCGTTTATCCTCCAGCGAACCGAACCTGCAGAATATTCCTATCCGTACTGAAATAGGGCGTTCCATCAGGCGTTCGTTCATTCCCAAAGAGGGATCCGTGTTTGTTTCCGCTGACTATTCGCAGATCGACTTGCGGGTATTGGCGCATATGTCCGGGGATGAACACATGAAACAGGCTTTCCATAATCATGAAGATATCCATAGCCATACTGCGTGCGAAATATTCG
Source organism: uncultured Clostridia bacterium (assembly GCA_964517965.1). Taxonomy (GTDB): domain Bacteria; phylum CAYTYR01; class UBA6262; order UBA6262; family UBA6262; genus UBA6262. Next base: position 3,838 of record CAZFDO010000080.1, on the reverse strand, counting down.
GCCTGAAGCCGGAAGAAGTAGATGACGAAAAACGGCGCATTGCCAAGATGGTTAATTTTGGTTTGTCGTATGGCATGAGTCCGTACGGTTTGTCCCAGGCGCTGGGTATTGATGCGGCTACAGCCAAGAATTATATTGATAAGTATTTTACCCGTTTCAGCGGGGTGAAAGAATATATGGAAAAGATCGTGGAAAAAGCCAAACATGACGGTTTTGTCACCACCCTGTTGAACCGGAGGAGATACCTGCCGGAAATAAATGCCAAGGACAGGAATATCCGTTCTTTTGCCGAGCGGGTAGCGATAAATATGCCGATCCAGGGGACTGCTGCGGATATTATTAAGGTAGCCATGATCAATATAGATAAAAAGCTCAAACAGGAAAAGCTTCAGTCTAAAATGCTGTTGCAGGTGCATGATGAACTGATCTTTGAAGTACCTAAGGATGAGACTAAACAGCTGGAAAAGATGATCCAGCAGGAAATGGAAGCAGCCTTAAAACTGGATGTGCCTTTGGAGGCTAATGTCAGCGCTGGTCCGAACTGGAGGGATTTAGAATAATGCGCAAACTAATTTATTGGATAGCGAGCTTTACCGGTTTGTTTTTGGCCATTTGCTGGCTGGTACTCAGTACGGGACAGTTTATAACCGGGTCATATAGCAGTTTTTGGAATTATCTATCGGACCTGACCGCTGGCTTGATACTGACGCTGACCGTGATGATCGCCTTGCGCAAGCCGATAGTAGGAGGCGCCTGGCTTTTTGCCGAGGGTTTTGTATTCGTTATATATTGCTACCGTTTTGGCCGGCTGACTGGCCCTAATTTGTTAAATGGCCTTATTCCCATGCTTCTTTCTTTGTTATTCTTGTTTGCGCAGAAGGGATACGTTGAAGCACTGCCATTAGAAATCCCAGAAGAACAGGAGAACAGTTATAAGTTGTCAGCTTAAAGCGTATAGCGACTTACTACTGTATTTAAAATATGCCTGAACTACCGGAAGTGGAAACAGTAAAAAGAGCCTTGTCCAGGACAATAACAAGCAGAAAGGTATTAAATGTAGAAAGTAATTTTGAAAAAATAGTAGCCAGCCCTGATTTTAAGACATTTCAGAAAAACATTGCGGGAAAAAATATAGAATCAATAACGCGGCGCGGAAAATTCCTACTCTTTCATTTAAGCGGCGGCAAGATCATGGTTTCGCATTTGCGGATGACTGGCCATTGGCTGGTCGGGTCGAAAATAGAGAAAAACAAGTTTATGCATCTGATCTTACAGCTTTCCGGCGGCCAGACAATGGCGTACTCTGACATCAGGAAATTCGGGCGGGTGTGGCTGATAGACACTAAAGAGTTGGGAAAATTTAAGCCAATATTGAAACTGGGGCCAGAGCCGCTGGGAAATGAGTTTGTCTTTGCGGAATTCAGCCGGGAACTGGCCATAAATAGATCCAGGATCAAAGTAGTGCTCTTGAACCAGCAGGTAGTAGCTGGCTTGGGCAATATATATGTAGATGAAGTGCTGTATGATGCCGGGGTTAATCCGCGCCGGCCGGCGAACCGGCTGAAAATAGCGGAAAAAAAACGGATTTTTGACGCCATCAGGGAGATCATTGCCAAAGCTATCAAATTTCGCGGGACCACGGTGGTGAATTTCACTACGCCGGAAGGCAAAGGCGGGGATTTTCAGAAGCAGTTGAAGGTATATGGGAAAAAGGGTGATAGTTGTCCGAGGTGCAAAGGGGAGATCAAGAGGATAGTCCTTGCCGGTCGCGGCACCCACTACTGCCCGAAGTGCCAAAAATAGGTAACCAACTGTCAATTTGCGAAATTGACAGTAACGGTTAAATAAGTTGATATGCTTCATCGTCCGAAGTTCCAACGATAAAATGAGTTGCCAGTAAGAGCAAAGACAGTATCTTCTCGCAAAAAGATGAAGTTGAGAACCTACTTTCATAAAAGGAAACTATAGTTGACTATTTAAGAGCAAAAGAGTATACTATACTTTGCTATTAAATAAATGATTGGAGCTGACCAATGCTTGAGCAATTACTTTCAATTCATGCGGTGATCACCAGAAATGTTTCGTTGATATTTCAACGATATCTTTATCATGAGATTGATTGGAATTCCCGTTGTATCTGCATAACGGGAGCGCGTGGCACTGGAAAAACCACTATGCTTATTCAATATCTCACCGAAACGTACGATAATCCTGAGAAGTGCCTATATGTCTCGGCTGATCATATTGATGTCGCGGGTATCGGCTTATACCGTATTGCTGAAGAGTATTTTACCTATGGCGGTGAAGTTCTGATTATTGATGAAGTCCATAAATATCCTTCATGGCAGGTTGAGCTGAAAAATATCGTTGATACTTTTCGCGCTAAGAAGGTGATTATTTCAGGCAGTTCATCGCTTGACTTGAAAAGGGGGAAAGCAGATCTTTCACGCCGTTTTGCGTATTATGATCTCCAAGGGTTATCGTTTCGGGAATATCTAAAACTAAAGGAAAATATTGAAATTAAATCTTATTCTCTGGAACATATCCTGCAACATCATGTAAAGCTGGCTACGGAAGTCTCTTCAGGGAAATCGATCCTGAAATTGTTTTCAAAATATCTTAGCAGCGGCTACTATCCGTTTGTTATGGAAGGTGAAGCTGTTTATTTACAGAAAGTAATGAATGTGATTGAGAAAGTATTATATGAAGACATTGCGATCATTGGTAATCTTAAGCAAAATAGTATTCCTGTGCTCAAAAAACTCCTCTGGCTAATAGCCACTTCAGTACCGTTCACGGTAAATATCGATCGTTTAAGCAGAGAACTGGATACTACGAAGGAATACATCTATCATTTTCTAGAGTATCTTGAGGATGCGGGGTTGATTAATGCCATTCATACGGCAGGCAAGGGTTTAAAGCTGGCTCGAAAACCGGCAAAAGTATTTTTGGAAAATACGAATTTACTTGCCGCTATAGTCGGGTCTTTGAAAACAGTTTCTGAGACCGGTACAGGCAGAGAAACATTTTTTGTAAATCAACTCATGCAAAGCTATAAAATACGTTATAGTGATAAAGGTGATTTTGTGGTTGACGACCGCTATCTATTTGAAATAGGTGGTAAAGGTAAAGAATTTCATCAACTTAAGGGCGCCAAGAATGGTTTTGTCGCTGCCGATGGCATCGAGATTGGTTTTGGCAGTAAAATCCCGCTTTATTTATTCGGGTTTCTTTATTAAAACGTCTCTACCAATGAATAAAGGAATATAGCAGTATAGAATCAAGTCTTGACTTGACTACAAGTTATGTTGATAGTTTAGTAAGGCAAGAGTAAGGCATAGGGGACGGAGTTAAGAAGTAAAGTATTAACAAAATTATATTATCAAGTATAATGTTTCTGTACCCAGACAAGGAAGAATAACTATTGCCGACAGAATGTACCATATAATACAACGAGGTATAGAGCGTTGGGAAATATATAAAGATGAAGAAGACCGGAAAGAATTCTTGAGGCGGTTAGAAAAAGGACTGCAGGATACCGGAGATCAATTCTATGGTTAGTATTAATGCCCACCTATTTTCATTTATAGAAAGGGCAGAAGACTATAAGTTGACTTCTATACTCCGTCCCCTAAACCCGTCCCCTAAACCTCGCGCTCCAAAAAGATCGGCGGATCAGCCTGCGGCTGAAGCGAGCACCGCGTCCGCCAACGCTTTAGTGGCGGATGTTTGACGCCCTTTAGGGCTAGTTGCGGAGGCACCGAGTTGTCAAAAGACCTTTGACAAGCGCGACCATAGGGAGTCCGCCAGTCTCTTTGGCGGAAACAAAAATAACCAG
>CAZFDO010000079.1:0-7349 GCA_964517965.1 uncultured Clostridia bacterium | reverse complement strand
CAATTTCAGCTCCTTGTAATTATTGTTTTTTGGCTTTTTTTATCAACTCAACTTTGCCGCCGGCCTTTTCAATCATTTCCTTGACCTTGGCGCTGCAAGCGTGAGCTTTGATGGTCAGGCTCTTTTTGATCTCACCGCGTCCTAATATTTTGACGCCATCGAGAACATTATTAATAATTTTTTTATCCAGTAAGGCCTGCGGGGTGATCTCTGCATTGGCCTGAAAATTATTCTCCAACTGGTCTAAATTGACTATCGCATAATTATTGTTTTTGGTGCGGCTGGTAAATCCGCGTTTAGGCAAGCGCCGGTATAACGGCATCTGTCCGCCTTCAAAACCCGGCTTAACCCCGCCACCGGAACGTGAGTTCTGTCCTTTCATACCGCGGCAGGCAGTATGCCCATGTCCGGAGCCATGCCCGCGGCCTACTATTTTTCTTCTTTTTGTGGCACCTTTTGCTGGTCTCAAATCAGTCAATTGCATTGGTCAGTACTCCTTTTATTATACTCCGCTTTTTACTTCCAGCCCTTTTTCCGCATCCAAACTTACATGGAGGCTTTCAGTCATTAATTGTGCTAATCCGTTAAAAGTAGCATAGACCACATTATACGGATTCCGTGAACCCAATGATTTAGTCAGGACATCTTTAGCGCCGGATAGCTCCAGCACTATTCTCACCCCGCCGCCGGCGATCACGCCGGTACCGGGACAAGCTGGTTTCATCAGCACTCTGGCACTGCCAAAATGGCCGATAACTTCATGCGGTAAGGTCCCTTCCTTTAGAGTCACTTTAACCAAATTCTTTTTAGCATTGGTCACACCTTTTTGGATGGCCCCCTGCACTTCATTGGCTTTGCCGGTACCAACACCGACATGCCCCTTCTCATCACCTACCACTACCAGAGCAGCAAAGGAAAAGCGTTTTCCGCCTTTGACTACCTTGGCCACGCGGGCGACGTTTACCACTTTATCTTTTAATTCTAATCCTTCCGGACTAATCCTTGACAAGGTTTCCTCCCCTAAAATTCCAATCCTTTTTCTCTGGCGCTGTCCGCCAATATTTTAACCCGGCCGTGATAAATATTGCCACCACGATCGAAGACAACTTTTTTGATACCGGCAGCCAGGGCTTTTTCAGCGATCATCCCGCCAATAACTTTGGCGGCGGCGGTAGTCCCGGCTTTGGCTTTCTGACCCTTAAATTCAGGGCCTACCGTGCTGGCGGCTACTATGGTCTTACCAACCAGATCATTAATGATCTGGGCGTAGATGTGTTTGGAACTCTTATAAACGCACAATCTGGGCCGCTCGCCAGTCCCCTGGATTTTCGCGCGGATCCGCTCTTTGCGCAATTGCAATTGTACTTTTGTCCTGGATGTTTTCACCCCGCTCTTCCTTTCTTAGCTTACTTTCAATTACTGCTAATTTTCGTGAAATATTTGTAATTCTTTTCCCTGCCCCGTTATTCCTTTATTATTTTATGAAGGGCGGGGTTCATTACTTCGCTCCTCCGCCTGATGCTGCGCCAGCGGCTACTCCGGTTTTGCCGACTTTCTTGCGTACATATTCATTTAAGTAACGGACACCGGTGCCTTTGTATGGCTCAGGAATTCTTTGTGACCTGATCTTATTAGCGAATTCTCCAACTTTATACCGATCAGGCCCGCTTACTGAAATTTTGGTATTTTCATTAACCGTAACTTTGACGCCTTCCGGTATTTTCAATACGCAAGGATGGGTATAACCCAGCTGCATATTCAAATCAGAGCCCTGGACCTGCGCTTTAAAACCAATACCCCGTATCTCCAGGTTCTTGGAAAAAGCTGTGGTAACACCGACGATCAGGTTATTGACTAGCGCTCTGGTCAAACCGTACATTGGTTTCTTTTCATTGGTCAGATTGTCGCAGATTACCTTAACGATCTCTCCCTCGAGCGTCACCTTCAGCCCGGCGGGAATAGTATGCTTTAAGGTTCCCAGGGGGCCGGTCACTTCGATATTTTGGCCGTTAATGCTGACCTTGACTCCTTTTGGAACAGGTATAATTTTTCTGCCTACTCTAGACACGCTTTTCCTCCTTTAGCTTTCAACCTACCAAACGTAGCAGATTACTTCGCCGCCAATTTTTGCCAGGCGCGCTTCCTTATCAGTCATCAGCCCTTTACTGGTACTGATCACCGCTATGCCCAATCCTGCCAGGATCCGCGGCAGTTCGGTGGTCCCTTTATAAGCTCTCCGACTGGAACGGCTGATCTTTTTGATTCCGGTGATGACACTTCTTTTGTCGGGTGTATATTTTAAGTATACCCGCAATATCCCCTGTTTACGGTCTTCGATCACTTTATAGTTAGAGACGAAACCCTCATTCTTTAAAACGCGGGCAATCTCCGCCTTAAGTTTGGAAGCGGGAATATCAACTTTTTCTTTTTTAGTCTTACTCGCATTACTAATGCGGGTAATCATATCACTGATAGGATCAGTTATCGTCATGCAACATTCTCCTTTATATTAATTTACCAGCTGGACTTAGTTACGCCCACAATTTCACCCCGGTGAGTCAGCTTCCTGAAACACAAGCGGCACATCTGAAACTTGCGCAGGAAAGCGCGGGGCCGGCCGCAGAGCGGACAACGGTTGTACTTTCTGGTGCTGAATTTGGGTTCTTGTGTTGCTTTAATGCGCAGACATTTTTTAGCCATTATTTCTCCTAAATTTGCTTCAAATTTACCCCCGCGTCTTGTTTTCCGCAGGGAAACAGCGTGGGGTTTATCTTTCCCTGAAAGGCATGCCAAATAATACCAGCAGCCTTTCTGCTTGTGCGTTATTCTTGGCGGAAGTCACTACGGTTATATCCATACCACGGACTTTATCGATCTTTTCATAGTCAATTTCTGAGAAGATAGTCTGGTCTTTCAAACCCATCGTATAATTACCGCGGCCGTCAAAACTATTCCTGGGGATACCGCGGAAGTCACGGATCCTGGGAATAGATACGTTTATCAGTCGGTCCATAAATTCATACATGACCTTACCGCGCAAAGTCACCTTGCAGCCAATGGGCATCCCTTCCCTGATCTTAAAGTTTGAGATTGATTTTTTGGCCCGGGTAACTATCGGCCGCTGTCCGGTAATGGCCGCCAGCTGTTTCACCGCAATATCGATCACTTTGATATCTTCCTTGGCATCGCCTAAACCCATATTGATCACCACTTTGGTGAGTTTGGGCACTTCCAGGTTATTCTTCAGGTTAAATTCATTTTTAAGTACCGGTATTATTTCTTTAGTATAGAAGTCCTTTAATCTGGGCATTACATCTTCTCCTCGTAGTTCCCCTGCTGATCCCGATAAGTCGGGATCAATGACGCGGGGACAGGTAGTTTACACTAAAATCTCTCCGCATTTTTTGCACATGCGCACTTTTTTGCCGTCAGCCAGGGTGTCGATCTTGATCCTGGTGGATTGGTTACACTTGGTGCATAAAAGCATTACCTTGCTGATATTGAGGGGGGCTTCCTGCTGGATAATACCGCCGCCTCCGGTTTTTGGATTGGGCCGGGAGTGTTTCTTTACAAAATTAACTTTCGAAACGATCACCTGGTTTTTTTCCGGGATCAATTTCAACACTTCGCCCTTTTTCCCTTTATCTTTGCCGCTGAGTATTACTACTTTATCTTTTTTCTTTAAATGCAACATTAAGTTTCTCCTGTTTTGTCTTTGCTACCAACTATGAGCAATGAGCTATTTACAATACTTCCGGCGCCAATGAAATAATTTTCATAAAATTCTTATCGCGCAGTTCCCTGGCCACAGGACCAAAAATACGGGTACCTTTAGGTTCATTATTGTCATCAATGATCACCGCGCTGTTTTCATCAAAACGGATGTAGGTGCCGTCTTCCCGGCGCAAAGGGCGCACGGTCCGGACGATCACTGCTTTTACCACATCACCTTTTTTAATAGGCGCCTGCGGGATAGCTGATTTTACCGCAGCTACAATAATATCACCGATCCCGGCGTATTTGCGCTTGGACCCGCCCAGGCATCTGATACACATGATAGTCTTGGCTCCAGAATTATCTGCTACTATTAACATGCTTTGTACTTGGATCATGATTATTTTGCCCTTTCTACGATTTCAACTAATTGCCAGCGTTTTGTTTTGCTCAGTGGCCGGTGTTCGACGATTTTTACGGTATCGCCGATCTTAGATTCGTTTTTTTCATCATGGATCTTGAAAGACGTGGTTTTCCTGATCAGCTTGCCGTAGCGTTTATGTGCCACTTTACGTTCAGTGGTGACCACCCGGGTTTTATTCATCTTGTCACTGACCACTTTTCCTATTTTGATTCTTTTTTTAGTTATAGTCACTTATTTCTTCCTCCGTTCATTCATCAGCGTCTGGATACGCGCCAGGTCTTTACGGATAACCCCGAAACGCTGGGGATTCGCCACTTTCTGATGAGTCACCTGCTGTATTTTCAGCTGGAACATTTCATCTTTCAAGGTAAGATATTTATCCTGCAGCTCAATATCAGATAGATTTCTTAAATCTTTAGTTACAATTTTGTTTTTAACCATGCTAATCCTCACCTCAGTTTAATCAAATCTGCTCACAAGCCTGGTTTTTACGCTTAATTTTCCGCCCGCCAGCCTCATCGCTTCCTTGGCTTGTTCTGCAGTCAAACCCTGCAGTTCATACATTACCCGGCCTGGCTTGATCACTACCGCCCAATGATCCGGGTCTCCTTTACCTTTTCCCATTCTGGTTTCAGCTGGTTTTCTGGTAATCGGCTTATCCGGGAAGATACGCACCCAGACCTTACCGCCTTTTTTGAGAAAACGCATCAGAGCGACACGTGCCGCCTCTATCTGGCGATCACTAACTTCACCGCATTCAGTAGCCATTAAGCCAAATTCGCCAAAGGACACTTTATTGCCGCGGGTAGCTTTACCGCGCATGCGCCCGTGTTGTGTTTTACGATACTTGACTCTCTTGGGCATCAACATTTTGGACTCCTGTTTCAGTAGTAGTATTAGTTTCTTTGGTTTCCTGAACTTCTTTTTTCGGCCGTTTGATCTCTTTCATGATCTCTTTCTTAAAGACCCAGACCTTAATACCGATCTGGCCGTACGTGGTATAGGCTTCAGCAAAGCCGTAATCAATATCGGCCCGCAAAGTGTGCAGCGGGATACGGCCTTCCTTCATCCATTCCCGACGGGCGATTTCCGCTCCGCCTAAACGGCCGCTGACTGCTATTTTTATGCCCAGAGCGCCGCCCTGCATGGCGCTATTGATGGATTTTTTCATGGCCCTTCTGAATGAAATCTGCTTTTCGAGCTGGAAAGAGATATTATCCGCTACCAGCTGAGCGTCAGTTTCCGGATTTTTTATTTCAACAATGTTAATATAGATCTGCTTATCAGTGAGTGCCTGCAGATCGGTCTTAACAGTCTCAATGCCTGCCCCTCTTTCACCGATGACCCGTCCGGGCCGGGCAGTGCTGATCTCAATACGGATAAATTTTCCGGTGCGCTCTATCCTGATGCGGGAGACTCCGGCCAGTTTCAGTTTCTTTTTCATGAAGGCCCTGATCTTGATGTCTTCATGCAGCTGGCTGGCATAGTCCCGGGTGCTGAACCACTTTGAATCCCATTCCTTGTTTATTCCTAATCTTAATCCTATAGGGTGAATTTTCTGCCCCACGCCGAACCTCCTTTTACCTTAGACGAATTAATCAGCTACGACGATGGTAATATGAGCCGTCCGTTTTCTAACGGTGGCTCCTCTACCCATGGCCATTGCCCGCATTCTTTTCATGGTCGGGCCATAACCGACATACGCATCTTTCACGGTCAAATTTTGTATATTTTTCTGTTTCGAATTAGCTACCGCTGAATTCAGCACCTTGGTGACGATCTTACCGGCGGCTTTATTTGAAAACTTCATCAAGGTCAACGCTTCTACTACGTTTTTGCCCCTGATCAGGTCAGTCATCTGGGCCGCTTTCCTGGGAGATACACGTACAAAATTAGCTATCGCTTTAGCTTCCATTATTGCCTTGGCTCCTTTTCATTAATTCTTTTGTTAGATTACGCTAATCAGGTCTTTTCCGCTGTTTCCTTGGTATGCGCCGCACCATGTCCCTTGAAGTACCTGGTAAGCGCGAACTCACCCAGCTTATGGCCAACCATGTTTTCAGTGACAAATACCGGGATAAATTTCCGCCCATTATGAACCGTCAGGGTATGGCCGACAAAGTCCGGAGTAATGGTCGAACGCCGTGACCAGGTTTTAATCACTTCCTTCTTTTTAGCCCTGTTCATGGCCTCAATTTTTTTCATCAATTTTTCGTCAACAAACGGTCCCTTATACGATGACCTGGACATCTATTCCTCCCTAAATTCGCATATAGCGTATTAAATTAGAAGCGCTTATGGCATATAGCTGATAGAATCAAGTGCGCTTATGGCTTATAGTTCGTTCTTCTTCGTTTTTGCTATTAGCTATATGCAATATGCCATTTGCGCTCTTGTTTTTAGCGCCTTTACTTGTTACATGCCTCTCGGCCCTTTGGGCCTACGATTAATGATAAATATATCACTGGCTTTATGGCCTCTGGTCTTGCCGCCTTTAGCCAGCTGTCCCCAGGGAGATCTCGGATGATTGGCGCCTTTGCTCTTGCCACGGCCGCCGCCATGCGGATGGTCCACTGTATTCATAGCAGTACCGCGAACCGTAGGCCTGATGCCCATCCATCTGCTGCGGCCAGCTTTACCGATACACATATTCTTATATTCAATATTGCCAACCTGCCCGATAGTAGCCAGGCAATTGACACTGACCAGTCTCATTTCACCGGAAGCCAGCTTGATCTGGGCATGTTTGCCTTCCTTGCCTAACAACTGGGCAAAACCGCCGGCGCTGCGCACCATCTTCGCCCCTTTGCCTGGTTCTATTTCGATATTATGGATAAGCGTTCCATCGGGAATATTTTTCAGGAACAGCGCGTTGCCGACTTTTACTTCAGCCTGGTCGCCGCTGGATACGATGTCGCCTACCTTCAATCCTTCCGGCATGACAATATAACTCTTTTCGCCGTCTTTATATTGCAGCAAGACGATGCGGGCATTACGGTTAGGATCATATTCGACGGCAATCACGGTTGCCGGAATATTATATTTTTTCCGGTAAAAATCTACCATCCGGTACATTCTTTTATGGCCGCTGCCTTTATGCCGGACAGTCAAAGTGCCTGAATTATTACGCCCACCGGTGGAATTCAAAGGCATGATCAATGATCTTTCCGGACGCCCTTTGGTAATATCCGCATTATCCATGGTGGTGATA
>CAZFDO010000078.1:0-7424 GCA_964517965.1 uncultured Clostridia bacterium | reverse complement strand
CCGCCATCCATCACGTAGTAAACTTCTGAAAGACTACGTCGAATAACAAGAGCGCATATAGCGTATAGCATATGGCATATAGCAGAAACCCGAAATGCAATTGCCATAAGCCATAAGCCATAAGCGGTACTTGACTTATAAAGGGCCCTTAGCTCAGTTTCAGCCAAAGGCTGATCCGCCTCCGGCGGAGGTTACCTGCCTGACTGCCTATGGCAGTTTAACCGGCAGGCAGGGAGCAGCTGACTTATAGATAATATTTGGACACCTGAGGCTAAGATGGCCACTACCGCCAAAAGCCAGATTGTAAATTTCGTTGATATATAAAGGGAAATAGCAATAAGGGCCCTTAGCTCAGTTGGTTAGAGCAGCTGACTCATAATCAGCTGGTCGCAGGTTCAAGTCCTGCAGGGCCCACTTTTGAGAAAAAACGCAAATGGCATATAGCATATAGCTAATAGCAGAAGATAAGAATGAAATTGAAATTGCCATAAGCAATAAGCTATAAGCCATATGCGGTTTCTATAATGGGCAATTAGCTCAGCGGGAGAGCACTACCTTGACATGGTAGGGGTCACAGGTTCAATCCCTGTATTGCCCACCATAAAAAAATTCTAAGCGAATCTATCCCGATTAAGATTGATATATCTTATCGGGATGGAGTTGACCTCCAAAGGATGGATAATTTGACTCAGGAAATCGAAGCATTGATAGAACTGCAAAAGCTGGATGTCGGCATTGATGGTTTAAAAATGAAAGCCAACTCAATACCATTAACCATAGAACAGGCCAAGAGCGACTTTGATTCCAAGAATAAGAACCTGGAAGCTTTAAAGCAGGAACTGGCCAGGGTCTTGCTGGATAAGAAACAAAAGGAATTAGACCTGCACACCAAGGAAGAAGAAAAAAAGAAACACCAGTCTGAATTGAATAAGGTCAAAAAGAATGACCAGTATTTTGCGTTGCAGAACGAAATAAACCAGCTCAGTAAAGATATCTCGGTCATAGAAGACGGAATACTGAATATGATGGAAGCGATCGAAAACGTGAATACGAAAATAAAGCAGGAACAGGAATTGATCAAGCAGGAAGAAGTAAAACTGGAACAGGAAATTAGCCGGATGGGCGGGGAGCTGGCTGATATCAATAAGACAGTGACTGATAAAGAATTGCAACGCGTCGACCTGGCGGCTAAAGTGTCGGCTGAATCAATAGCGCTTTACGAAAAGATAAGAAGAAGTAAAAAAGGTTTGGCAGTCGCGGAAGTGAAGAAGAATTTATCCTGCGGCGGATGTAATATGACCTTGCCACCGCAAATAGTCAATGAAGTAAGAAAAATGGAAAGACTGGTACTGTGTGAAAACTGCTCCCGGATCTTGTTTTGGAAAGGCGAATGAGTCGTGACCAGGAATGAAGATCTGATAAAGATCCTCCGTATGTTTGCTCAAGGGTTAAATATCCGGGATATCGTACAAAAATTTCCGTCTTATGACGGCGAAAAAATAGTCAGGTTACTGAATGACCTGGTTGAGGAATTACAGCAGAAGAAAAAGAGCCTGGTAGGGCGTGGCTGTTATGTGGCTAATATCGACGGGGCCAGCCGAGGCAACCCCGGACCCGGAGCGCTGGGCTTGGTGATCTATAATGACCAAGGGGAAATAATCGCTGAAGGCAAAGAAACCCTGGGAATTTGCACTAACAATGTTGCTGAATACCAGGCTTTGATCAAAACTTTAGAAATGGCCAGGGATTTACATTTGAGTGAACTGCTGGTGAGAAGTGATTCGCAGTTACTGGTAAGGCAAATGCTGGGCCAGTATAAGATCAAAGACGATAAATTGAAAGAACTTTATCATAAAGCGCAGGTGCTCCTCAAATCTTTTGATTCAGTAGACTTTTGTCATGTATCCCGGGAAGAAAACAAACTGGCTGATAAACTTGCTAACGAAGCATTGGATGGGAAATAGAAAGATATCTTTGACAGGATAGAATGGACTAGGTGATCGCTTCTCCCGATCATTCGGGAGAGGAGGAAAGTCCGAGCTCCAGAGGGCAGGGTGCCTCATAACGTAAGGGGGTCCGATGTAAATCAGACTACGGAAAGTGCCACAGAAAATTACCGCCCCCCTAGTTTGCTTTGCAAACTGACAGGGGGGTAAGGGTGAAAACGTGAGGTAAGAGCTCACGGCTCGATATAGTAATATATCGGGAGGGTAAACCCCACCTGGAGCAAGACTAAAGGTTCTATCAAGAGCAATCTTGAGAGCTGCCCGCTCTTATCCCGCAAGGGGTGATAGATAAGGTTGGTCGCTAGATCCCGTTGGTGACATCGGGACCAGACAAATGATCATCATCCCGATACGCGTAAGTTTATCGGGAAACAGAACTCGGCTTACGGTCTGTTCTATCCTGTCTTAAGTCTCTGAAATGAGTCCTTTTACTACTGCGAAATATTCTTTTTGGCTACGACTGCTTCATTCGCTCCTAACTTATCCCTGATAAGCTTCGTCTCTCATTCATTGTCTCGCTCAAAAATAATAATTCTCGCTACGTAAAAGACTCACCCCAGAGACTTAATCCGGGTGTATAGGATTTGAAAGAGGCAGCATTATTGAATTTATTTTTATATGTGAAAAGAGGAAAATAATGAATATTATTACTAAAATCCTATTAGTTATCATATGTTTGCTCAATATACTGATACTTTCACAAAATACATATGCTAAAGAAAATATTAATTATGAAAAATGGCTAACATTCTATTATGAAAATCCTCAGCCAGAATATTTTGTAGAAGTGGTAAAATTGCTCCATAAAAATAAAGTTTTTAAAAATAAAGATGCAATGGTGCCTGTGGCTTTTGGATTAAGTCAAATAATGGCGCAAAATCCTAGTAAAATTGAACAATGGATGACAGATTTAAAAACAATTAGAAAGAAGCATAAAAGACTTTTTAATAGTATGCTTTGGTCTTCTGCAACGAAAGAGGGGTTAGAATTACTAAGAAAGAGTGTAAAGGAAAAAGAGTTTGAGTTATATTTTAGTACACCTCCTGCTCCCATTTACGAAGTTGATCCAGGCGCACTTAATATTTTAGATATGAATTGGGCATACTTTTTTATCACTGGAGATAAGAAGCCAATCATTAATATAATAAACGCCATAAAATATGAGGAATATGAAAAAAATGTGATAGGCTTTAAAAAATCAAAAAAGACCGATGAAGATCGAAGAACAGCGTTTCTAGGTGCGATATTTAAAGCAGCAAAATGGTCTTTAACCAGTAATGCTAAACAGCATAAAAAAGTTTACGAAATATTACAAAATGAATATAATCTTTCAACTGGAAAAAGAAAAGCATTTTTAGAAGGCATAATAAATGATATTAACAACTATAAATAGATCCTTTTGTAGATATAAATTAAAGGGACGTAAATTAAAGGGACGGAGTTAGGTAATAAGGTTATTAAATTGTTTAACTACACATAAAATGACTCTACAAAGTAATCATGGAGCAGGCTAATGAAAGCAATTGTATGCACAAAATATGGACCACCGGAAGTTCTTCAGCTCAAAGAGGTTGAAAAGCCTGTCCCCAAGGACAATGAAGTACTGATAAAAATACACGCAACAACAGTACATATAGGGGACACCAAAATTCGAAGTTTCAAACCTGGTTTAGGATTTGTAAGGGATCTATTGTTTAAACCCATAATGCGAATAATGGTAGGTTTCACCGGGCCCAGGAAAAATATATTGGGGATGGAGCTGGCAGGTGAAATTGAAGCAATTGGCAAAGAAGTTCATTTGTTTAAGGAAGGTGACCAGGTTTTCGCGGCTACTGAGATGAGATTTGGCGCTTATGCTGAATATACCTGCCTGCCGGAAGACTGGGCGTTAGTAATAAAACCAGCCAATATGACCTATGAAGAAGCTGCTACGGTTCCCAATGGGGGAACGACCGCATTGCTTATTCTAAAGAAAGCAAATATCCAAAGTGGCCAAAGAGTTCTTATCTATGGAGCTTCTGGGAGCGTAGGCACTTTTGCAGTGCAACTTGCCAAGAATCTTGGGGCGGAAGTTACCGGCGTATGCAGTACGGCGAACTTAGAAATGGTAAAATCCCTGGGAGCTGATATAGTAATTGATTACACGGCATCTGATTTTACTAAAAACGGCGAGACTTATGATGTTATCTTTGATGCAGTAGGCAAAATTGCGTATTCACGGGTAAAAAAATCTTTAAAGAAAACTGGAATTTATCTTAATGTTCTTACCTCTTTATCTATGTCAGAAGGCTTAAAATTAAAGACTGCTGATGTAGTTTTCCTCAAAGAGCTGATAGAAGCTGGGAAGCTAAAAGCAGTGATCGATAGACAATATCCGCTGGAAGAGATTGTAGAAGCACACAGGTATGTTGATCAAGGCCATAAGAAAGGAAATGTAGTCATAACTGTGATATAGTGGACGGAGTCAGGTAATAAGGCTATGAAAATGTTTAACTGCACATGATTTAGGTGACGATGTTTAAAAGTAAAGTATTGGTATAGAAATGGCCAAAGACTATCTTACTAAATAAAAAGCGAGGAGATTAGTCATAATAATATCTTATAAGACAACATTTGTGTCTTGACACATTTACTGAAATAGTGTATATTTATATTAGAGGTGATAAATATGGCAAAAGCAGAGATGGCACGAGAAAGATTAAGTATTGATGTATTTCCTGAAGAGCATAAAAGAATAAAAGTCTTCGCGGCTCTTCATGGTCAAACAATACGGGAATATGTCGTTGAAAGTGTGCGGGAGCGTTTACGTCATGAAGCTGAAGATAGAGAGCTATCAGCTCTAACTATGAATCTAAATCAAGATTCTATTTTAAAGAAATTATGGGATAACGAAAAGGATGCCGCGTATGACAAAATATGAGCGCGGGGATATAGTTCTCGTTGATTTTGGCTTTTCTGAGGGAACCGGATCCAAGAAAAGGCCGGCTTTAATAATAAGCAGTGATAATTATCATAAGGGGCGACAAGAGGTAATCGTTGTGGCTATCACTGGGAATATCGAAAGGGTGTTATTTAGTGACACAAAGATAGATAAATGGAAAGAGGCGGGACTTATATATCCGTCTTTGGTTACAGGAATTATACGAACAATAAAAGATAGCATGATAATTCGCAAGTTAGGAAGTCTATTGCAGCAAGACATCCAAAAGGTACAAAAGAATCTTGAGAAGGCAATGGGGTTCTAAAAGGGTTCCCAGAGATTAATACACAAAGCATCTACTAAAAGTAGGTGCTTTTTTTTATTTATTTTTCTTGACAAAAAATGGTGAAAGGAGTAAATTCATAGTGGGGGAAAGTGGGGGAGAAATAGCTCGTAGTTCATAGCTCGTAGCTCGTAGTAAAATCAGAGACAAAAGGCAGAGCATGTTTATAGGACAGTATGCGCATTCTCTAGACGATAAAAACAGATTATTCATTCCGGCAAAATTCCGGCAGGGTCATCAGGAATTCATTGTGACCCGCGGCTTGGAAAGTTGCCTTTTTTTATTTACTAAAGAATCCTGGCAGCAAATAACGGAAAAGCTGAATGCTTTACCGCTGACCAAACCTGAAGCCAGGTCTTTTATCCGGCTCTTCGCTTCTGCTGCGCAGGACTGTGATGTAGATGAGCAGGGCCGTATCCTGATCCCTAAGATCTTGAAAGAGTATGCCGTCATTAAGAAACCGGTAACCGTTATCGGCGTGATCAACCGGATCGAGATCTGGGATACACAAAAGTGGAACAAGTTCTATAAAACTGCTAAGCCAAAATATGAAAATATAGCTGAAAAACTGACCGAACTGGGGATTTAGCACAATGCTAAAGAGACAGTACCATCAGCCAGTGATGCTAGAAGAAGCCATTACGCTGCTTAATATCACCAAGGGCGGCGTATACGTAGACGCTACCATAGGAGGTGGAGGTCATGCCCAAAAAATGCTGGAAGAGATCGGTAGTGATGGAACGCTTATCGGATTGGATCAAGACCAATCCGCAATTGAGCATTGCCGAGGACTTTTCCAAGAACACCGGAATGTCATCCTGGAACAGGCTAACTTTAGAGACCTTTCCCGCATCCTTGATCAAAGAAAGATCAAAGAAATAGATGGAATTTTATTTGACTTGGGAGTTTCCAGCCGGCAGTTAAACGAGCCTGAACGGGGCTTCAGTTTCAAGCAAGACGGTCCATTAGATATGAGAATGGACCGCAGCCAGGGAGTGACCGCAGCCGACCTGGTGAATTCAATGGACATCAAGGAACTAGAGCAGATCATTGAAGATTATGGCGAGGAACGGTGGGCCAAAAAGATCGCCGGCAATATTGGCGAGGCTCGCAGTCTTGGGCGGATAGAGTCAACAGCCAGTTTAGCCGGTATCGTGGCTGGCAGTATTCCCAGAAAGAAGTGGCCGGAAAATATTCACCCGGCTACCAGGACATTCCAAGCGTTGCGTATTGCCGTTAATAATGAACTTTCGATATTAAAACCGGTTTTATCCGCAGCTATACGTTATTTAAAGACAAAAGGCAGGATCGTGGTGATCTCATTTCATTCTTTAGAAGACCGTATCGTAAAGAATACCCTGGCTGAATTTAGCAAAGGCTGTATTTGCCCGCCGAAATTACCTGTCTGCGTATGCGGTCATACTGCCGAGATCAGGGTCTTGACGAAGAAACCATTATTGGCCAAGGATGAAGAAGTAGCGCAGAATCCCCGGTCTCGCAGCGCTAAAATGCGTGCGGCGGAAAGGCTGGCCCAAAGCTGTGCGGATTAATCGAGGTACCTTACACCGTTTCTTATTTCTGGTGTTGTTGTTTTGTACCGCTTTGATATATGTTTGGCAGCAGATCCAGGTGGTGAGGGTTGGTTATAGTATAAACCAGTTAAAACTGCAATTAGAAGAAAGCGAAAACGAGAATAGGTCCTTACGTATCAGGCTTAATAATCTTGGATCACTGGAGCGGGTCGAAAAGATAGCCAAGGAACGGCTGAAAATGATCAACCCGCCTTCAGAAAATATTATCTATCTAAAAAACAAATAACCTGGCATAGATTATAGCATTCGGATAAGCTCTTAAGTAGAGAGGTGAACTGTGTCCCGCCGGCGTGCAGCTTTGATAGCTTTTTGTGTCCTGTTGCTTTTCTTTGGCGTGGTAGGACGTCTCTATTTTGTGCAAGTTCTGCAATACCGCAAATTTACCGGCCTTAAAGAAAAGCAGTATATCCAAACCGTTGAAATAAAGCCGAAACGGGGAACTATTTTTGATTGCCAAGACCGGGAATTAGCCTTGAGTATTGACGTTGATTCAGTTTGTGCTTTCCCGCGGCAAATCGAAAATGTCCAGGAAACAGCGGCCCAACTAGCCAAAACCCTGAATA
>CAZFDO010000077.1:0-7429 GCA_964517965.1 uncultured Clostridia bacterium | reverse complement strand
CGCGAGGTTTCGCTGGATGAAAGCCGGGAAGATGAAGCCCCATCTTTAGCCGAGACCCTCGTTGATTCTTCCCAGCCTGCTGCAGGCCAAGTAATAGAAAAGAAGGAACTGGTCCAGGCAGTGCGGCACGCCATCCTTTCCCTGCCAGAAAAACAGAGAATAGCCCTCATCCTAAGTCAGTATGAAAAACTACCTTACCGGGGAATAGCAGTCATCCTTAAAACGTCAGTTAGTTCCGTGGAATCCCTCATTTTTCGCGCCAAACAATCACTAAAGAAAAAACTAATAGTCCGTCAACTATTTGACTAAGAACTATTACGTTTTTACTGTATAATCTTTTTTATTTTATTAGTCACCATATCAATTTCCTGCTTTGTGGTCCACATCCCAAGACTGAATCTGATAGCGCTAAAAGCCTCTTCATTTGTTAGTCCTATAGCTTTCAAGACACCTGAGGGTTCTTTACTATTGGCATGACAGGCTGAGCCGGTAGAAACAGCAATGTCTGGTATTTTTTGGAGGAGCATATGGCTGTCCAGACCTATAAAACTCATATTTAACGTATTAGGAAGTCTTTGTGTTGGATGGCCATTTAGTTTTACCTTTGCGCCGATATTCAATAAATCATGATGGAGTTGGTCCCTTAATTCCTGTATTCTCCGGGTGTTTTTAGCCATAGTTTTTTCCAGTATCTGAGAGGCTTTGCCCAAACCGACTATGGCGATAACATTTTCAGTGCCAGCGCGTCGGCCGTTTTCATGTCCTGCGCCCAGGAAAAGTGGTTGGATATTAATTCCTTTCCTGATATAGAGAACTCCCACTCCTTTTGGAGCATATAGTTTATGACCAGCAATACTTAAAAAGTCAACGCTTAGCTCTTTTACTTTAGTAGGTATTTTACCCACACTCTGAGCGGCATCCGTATGCACTAAAATATTTTTCTTTTTGGCAATTTTGCTTATTTCAGCAATGGGCTGAATAGTCCCTATTTCATTATTGGCGTGCATAATGGTGATTAAAATCGTTGTAGGTTTTATGGCTGATTTTAAATTGTGCAGATTAATTAGCCCATATTTATCTACCGGTAAATAGGTTACTTTATATCCTTGTTTCTCTAAATATTGGCAAGGTTTTAGAACGGCTGGATGTTCAATGGCCGAGGTAATAATATGATTTCCTTTCTCACGGTATGTTTCTGATACACCGCGGAGGACATAATTGTTTGACTCGGTGCCTCCACTGGTAAATATAATTTCTTCCGGTAGACAACCAAGAAGAGAGGCAATCTGACAACGCGCATGTTCTACGGCTTTTTTAGCTTTTAGCCCAAACCAATGGCTACTTGAAGGGTTCCCGAAATATTTATAGATATATTGTTCCATTTCTTTGGCTGCCAGGGGATGGATAGGGGTAGTGGCATTATAATCAAGATAAATTCTTTTCATTAAGTGTTCTTCCTGAAACAACAATACGTAAACTTTTGTTCTTTCCCTCCGGGGGTCAGATGTTCCTCATTGACAGATTTAACAAGTTCAAAAGAATCGCCAAACTCATTCTTCATTTTATCAGGGCTGTACTGCTCAACATTAAGACCGCTGCATTTGAGCGGGCCAGCGATAGAAAATGCGGCAATAATAACATGCCCACCGGGATTCAAGGCCTGGTTCATATTCCGCACATATTTCTTCCGGTCATCTTCATCAGTAAGGAAATGGAAAACAGCCCGGTCATGCCAAAGATCATATTTTTCCGGAGATTCAAATTCTGTAACGTCAGCCTCCATCCATTTCACCGCCTCGGCTCTACTTCCCAATCTTTCTTTGGCATAATCCAGTGCCTTTGACGAAATATCGAGAACGGTCAAATCCTGAAATCCTTGACCTATCAATTTATCTACCAGTACAGATGCCCCGCCGCCGACATCAATGATTTTGCCTGCATGCCCTATTCCGGTCAAAGCAATAAGCTCCAAAGAAACGACAGGCTCAAGCTGATACCAGCTTACTTCCGCCGGCGTTTTATTAGCATATATGCCTTCCCAATGACTTTTTCTATCAAAACTCATGACTCAACCTCCATTTTCAGGCTTTGCCGCCCGAGTAGATAACCATTTTTGGGCAGTAATCGAAATAATCTCTAAAGCATCCTTGCTGCCATCGGCAAGGCCTTTTTCAAAATCTCCGCTTTCTCTGCCCATTTCATTCGTTACATGGGCAAAACAGATAATATCCCTTTTCCTGGCTTTTGCAAAAGCATACAAAGCAGCAGCCTCCATTTCTACTGCGCAGATTCCTTCTTGGCGATAACTCTCAATAGCTTTAACCGTTTCCCGAAAAGGCGCATCGGTTGTCCAGGTAGTCCCAAAACACACCGCAAGTGAAGACTGGCGAAAAGCATCTTTTATCATCTTCAAACACAACCCACCCAGCTCACAGTATTCAGATGCCGGAAGGTAATGATAACTCGTCCCTTCATCTCGCAAAGCCTTCTCGATAACAACAAAATAAGGAAGAGTTGCCACCGGCAGAATTTGACCGGCTGAGGTAATACTTATTAAAAACTGACAGCCGGATGCAAATACTTCTTCAGCAACCAACACCGCAAACGAAGAACCAACCACACACCCGATAATTCCAAAAGTTATGCCAGCCAACTCAAAATCATATAGTTTCGAGTGATAACAGGCCCAATGAGGATTCAAAGAGCACTTGTTCTGCTCTAATAAGTTACGCACAATATCCCCATCAGGGTCAAGAACACAAATCTCAGGAACTTTCCCGATAGAGATGGAGCGCTGCCTGCGCGCTTCGCGCAGCAAACTCTCAGGAGAAAAAATTGAAAGTTCATCATGCTCTTTATTACACAGGATTGGAGGAAGTTTTAAAACTGTCATAAAAACTCACCCATTTTCTTTCTTCATTAATCCGATTTTTTTAATTCTTTTAAAATTCCATGGCTTTGTTCAAGGTTTTTAATTAAAACCTGCCGCATAAGTTCACAGGCTTCAGTTATTTTTCGATCACTTAAACGATAAAAAACGTTTAACCCTGCTTTACGGGAAACTACGACGCCTTTCTCTACTAATATTTTCATATGCTGGGAAAGATTAGCTTTACTGGCTTTTATTTTCTCTAGTAATTGACTAGCGGTTAGTTCTTGCTCTCTAAGAGCATCTAATATCTCCAGTCTTTTTGGATTAGCTAAGGTTTTGCAGATACTGGCGTGAAGCTCAAAAATACTAATCATTTTTATTCCTTATAATATAGTAGTTAATTAATTAATAAACTATTTAACATAATATTTAGAACTTGTCAAGTAAAATAAAACCGCAAGTTTTGGATAAAATAGTTGTTAATATAGCAGGAGGGCATAAATGCGGTGTTACAAGGCTAGAAAAAAATTGGCTGCTTTCTTGGATGGGCAATTAAATTTGGCCCAAAAAGAAGAATTACAAGAGCATTTAGAAGCATGTCTAAATTGCCAGGAGCAATTGGCAGATCTAAAACAGTTAGATCAAGCTCTGTCTGTGTACCCTATGGTTGAAACAGGGGTGGATTTTGTACCCAATTTCTGGCAAAAAGTGAGAAATATTGAGGCAAAGCAGGTAAAAACGGTCACGGTAGGGGTTTATTTTTATCGTTTTGCCTTGGTTATTTTATTTTTAAGCCTGGCGGTAGGAGCAGTTTCCGGTATTTTCACGGCTAAATATAATGCTCAGGAACAGTACATGTCCGAACTAAAAATCGATTATTTGCGGGACTATCCTCCGAATTCATTAAGCGGAAAAAATATAGTTTTAGCCAGTTTAAGATAAGGGGAGTGTAAAAAATGCTGAAGAGATATATTTGGGTCATAGGTGCAGGATTGGTTTTAGCTTTAGCCTCTTTTTACCTGGGACAAAGATACTATGCATCAAAAGGACATTTCCTGGCGCAAGAGCTTAATCTGTCTGCCGGGCAAAAACAGCAGTATCAAGTCCTGGCGAATAGTTTACAGGCCAGGCAGGAAGCGCTGTGTAATAACCTTTGCGCCCAGCGCCAGCAGCTGCATCAATTGATCGCCGCAGTCCCTTTAAATAAAGCAAAAATAAACTCTAAACTGGCAGAGATCAATAAATGCCAAGGCGAGATCGAGAAGGAGACAGTAAGTCATATCTGCGCAGTCCAGGATATCCTTAACCCTGAACAGAAAAAGAAATACCTTGATCTATTGAACGATAAGATCTGCCAATTGAACAATGAGTCTATGGGTAATCAACATTATCAAGATCATGCTAAGTAGGAGTGAGCGAATGGATAAAAGGATTTTTAAGGTACTGATAGTTTGTCTTATGGCGGCAGGGGGGCTATTTACTCAGATCCTAAAAGCAGCTACATTGGAAGAAGTTTTGGCTATAGCTTTGAAAGAAAACCCGGAATTGAAAGCTTTGCAAGCTAAAGTCGAAGCTGGTAAAAGCCGTATTAGATCGTCGGCCAGCTTGCCGGACCCATGGCTAGGCTTGGAATATGATAATATTCCTAAAGGCACTCTCAAGTTTGGACAGGCAGAAATGAAAATGTATACTTTCTCCCAGATGATCCCCTGGCCAGGTAAATTGTCTTTGAAGAGCAAGATCAGTCAGGTTGGCGTCGGAATTATTGAGCAAGAGTATACTGCTAAGCAAAGAAAAATAATTGCCCAGATAAAAAGATCCTACTTTGAGCTCTATTTTAATTATAAAGCCATAGAGGTTAATCAAGAAAACAGCCAGTTGCTGGAACAGACAGTTAAGGTAGCGGAAAGAAAATACAGCCTGGGAAAAGCCAGCTTGATGGAAGCTTTAAAAGCACAAATAGAGCTCTCCAAAATAAATAACAACTTGATTACCCTGGAAAATAGGAAACAGATTATTGAAGCAAAATTGAACTCTCTGCTTAACCGCGAGTCTGATGCCAGCCTGGACCAGCCACAATATACTGACCACAATGAATTTAAATATCAGCTGGATAGTTTATATGAGCTAGCTAAAAACAATCGTCCTGAATTAAAAACTGCCGGCTACCAGGTAAGGCAGAGCGAGCTTAAGCTGTCCCTGAGTAAAAGAGAATACCTGCCGGATTTTATGATCACTTTTAAGCAGAGAGAAATGATGGACGAGCTGAAAGGCTGGAACGGGATGCTGAATATAACTGTCCCTTTATGGTTCTGGAAAAATCAAAAAAACATGGTAAAAGAGATGCAAGCTGAAAAAGAGATGCAACAGGCGGATTATCAGGCTATGGAGAACATGCTGTTTTTTGAAGTAAAGAAGATGTATCTGGAAGCTGATACAGCTTTGCGGCAGGCGAATTTATATAAAAACAGCATTGTGCCGCAGGCAGAACAGGTTTTAAAAGTTTCCCAGACTGCTTATGAGAACGATAAAATGAGTTTCCTGGACCTGTTGGATAGCCAGCGGATGTATTTAGAGGTAAAATTGGATCATTATATGAGATTAGTTGATTACCAGATGGCTAAAGCAGACCTAGAAGAGGCAATCGGCGTAGACTTGCCTTAATTATCAGGAGGAAAAGATCATGACCAAAAAGATTATGAGAATACGGCTGTCCATTTTTATTTTAATTATTCTGATCATCGGCTGGTTGTTTGTTAGCCGGATCAGGAAAGCAGCTGTGCCGGCAGACGGCAGAAGAAACACTGAGCAGGTTGGTGATCAAGAAAGAAAAATAAAATATTGGACCTGCGGTATGCATCCTGCCGTGAAACAGGATGGCCCGGGGAGTTGTCCCATCTGTAATATGGATCTGATCCCGGTCTATGATGAAGAAGTAGCTGCTTCCCCGATTCAAAACAAAAAAGAAAAGAAGCTTCTTTATTACAGAAATCCCATGAATGGCAGTATCACTTCGCCGGTACCGATGAAGGACGATATGGGTATGGATTACATCCTAGTCTATGAGGAAGAAGAAATGTCCATGAATGCGGGAGCAGCGGGACAACCAGCAACGGTTAGATTGAAGAGTAATGAGATCACCCGGGCGCAGGTGGCCAGCGTCCAGGTTAAGGTAAGGCGGTTGTTTAAAGATATTCGCGCTGTGGGGAGAATTGCCTACGATCCTGACCTGGTCGTGGCGCAACAGGAATATCTGACCAGCCTTGAGACGGTGAAAAAACTGGAGAATAGCCCGGAGCCGGAGGTCATAAAACGCGCTGGCAGTATGGCCGAACAGGCAAAATACCGGCTAACCTTATTGGGAATGAGTGCAGAACAAATTGCGGAGATTGAAAGATCCGGAACCGTGCAGAATAATTTAGTCATAGCCGGCCATTCAGTCTGGGTTTATGCTGATGTTTACCAGGAAGATGCCCCGCTGGTTAAGGTCGGCGATAGAATAGAGGTATTTACCGCAGCGGTGCCCAATGAAATATTCCCCGGGACCATTAAGGCTATTGATCCGGTCCTGAATGAAATGACCCGTTCTGTAAAGATCCGGGCGGAAATTGCCAATCACGAATTTAAACTGAAACCGGGGATGTATGTGAACGCGGTTATTAATATTGATCTCGGGGAAAAGCTGGCAGTGCCCAAAGAGGCAGTGCTGGACACAGGATTACGCAAAGTGGTCTGGATAGATAAAGGCGCTGGTAAATATGAGCGAAGAGATATTGAGATCGGCGCAGAAGCCAAGTCTGTCGGCGGGGACAGTCTACAAAAATATTATTTGGTTCTAAAGGGACTTAGAAATAGCGAGAAAGTAGTCAGCCGCGCTAATTTCCTGATCGATTCGCAGAGTATTATCAGCGGAACAGGAATGGGTTCTGCCTATAGCGGCGCTATTGCTGGTGAAACTAAGAAAGAAGAACCAGGAGCTGAAAGTATGCCGGCAGGACATTTACATTAATATTTATAAAGAAAATAATAATTGGAGCGATCATGATCGGTAAAATAATAGAAATGTGTTTGCGGAAAAGATTAATTGTCATTGCCGTGTTTGGCTTAATAGTTTATTTCGGCTGGATGGCTATGCGCAATACGCCGGTAGATGCAATTCCTAATATCGGCGATATGCAGATCATTGTTATCGCTGATTGGCCGGGACGCAGTCCGCAGGATGTGGAAGACCAGGTCGTGTATCCTTTGACTACCAAATTACTGGGCATACCAAAGATAAAAGCTATCCGCAGCGGTTCGGCTTTTGGCGTCGGCATGGTCAATATTATTTTCGAGGACGGGGTTGATTATTACTGGGCGCGGACCAGAGTGTTGGAACGGCTAAACAGCGTGCAGGGAAGCTTGCCCATGGGGGTTATGCCCATGCTTGGCCCGGATGCGACTGCTCTGGGACAAATATTCTGGTATACCGTGGAAGGGGATGGGTATGACCTGGGAGAGCTGCGTTCGATCCAGGATTGGTTTGTAAGATATCAGCTAAATTCTGTTCCCGGGGTC
>CAZFDO010000076.1:1445-7437 GCA_964517965.1 uncultured Clostridia bacterium | reverse complement strand
TGTGCCTCTGTGCCTAACATTGAACTTCCTGCTTTCTTTTAACTTTGTGCCTATTATTAAGGAGGTCTAACAGGATGAGAAGAAAAATAATTACTATTATATTAATACTTTCATTGGGACTAAATCTTGGCGTTTTAGCTACTTTTGGCCGCCACTGGCTAAAGAGAAGGGAATTTAGAAAAGGGCCGGAAGAAAGCAGCTGGCTTAAAAGGAAAATGCGCAAAGAACTTAACCTGACTGATTCCCAGGTAGGTCTCATGGAACAGAACCGGAAAAATATACGCCAGGAAATAAAGCCAATCAAGGAAGAATTAAAAAGAAAACGGGCAGAACTCTTTACTCTGTTAGAGGCTAATCCTGTTGATAGCGCTAAAGTAGATAAATTAATAGATGCTATTTCTCTGCTGCAGGCCAGGATAGAAAAAACCGTGATAAAGCACTTAGTTACTATGAAAAAAAACCTTAGTCCTGCGCAGCAGCAGAAATTTAAAACCATGATGCCCAAAGGTTTTATGGGCCCTCCACCTGATCAGGCTGGTTATGGCCGACCGGAGAGGCTGAAAAAACGCCAGCTGAATTAATTCAGTCAATAGGCATATTTTTTTGAGAGTCTCAAAAAGGTGGTTAGCGTAAAATGAAAAGAAGTGTCTTAATAATATGTTTGATAATATTCATGATAGGATTAGGCGGTGTTAACAGGGCTGTATCCCAACCTTTAACTTGGGAAGATTGTGTCCGGGAAGCCCGGCAAAATAATCCCAGTTTATTGTCGGCGACAGAAAAGCTGAAACAATCCGGGATCAATGTAGCCGTATCCAAGAGCAACTATTATCCGCAAATAAACGGCAGCTTGGGCGGGCAAACCTCAAAAACAGAGAGCGCAGACCAAAGTCACAGCTATTCTTACGGGGTTTCCGGCCGGCAATTAATATTTGACGGTTTAAAATCTCAATATAATGTAGGGATCTCTTCAGCAACTTTCCGGGCGGCTATGTATTCATATGCCGTTACCTCTTCTAACCTCCGGCTACAGCTCAAGAGAGATTTTGTGAATCTTTTGAAAGCGCAGGAGTTAGTAAATATAACCGGTGAAATAGCGCAGCGTCGTAAGCAAAGCCTGGCCTTAGTTAATTTGGGCTATGAATCTGGACGGGAGCATAAAGGTTCGCTTCTGACTGCCCAGGCTGACCTGGCTGAAGCTGAATTTGAAATGACTCAGGCGGCCAGGAATTTGGAAATAGCGGCCCGGACGCTTTGCGTTGATCTGGGCTATGACAAATTCAGCCGGATACAAGTACAAGGTGTTTTGGCAGTCACTTTAGCGGACCAGGTTACGCCTGATTTTGAACGAATAGCAGAATCAGTGCCTTTCCTGCGGGCTCTTATCGCCCAAAAAGACGCTTCCCGGCTTACCCTGAAAACCGTAAACTCTGATATGTATCCTGCTATCTATGCCAGCGCCTCAGCCGGCAAGAATGGTTCGCATTGGCCTCCTGAACGGGGGCAATGGTCAGCCGGAGTGAATGTAAACGTGCCGATCTTTTCCGGAGGCAGCCAGGTAGCGGCAGTGAAAAAGTCTGAATCTGCGTATAACCAGGCGTTAGCCGAAGAAAGGAACGGCCGGGCCAGCGTCATCCTGACCTTAGCTGAGAGCTGGGCCAATCTGCAGGACGCTTTAGGGCAATTAGAGGTGCAGCAAAAATTCCTGGCGGCCACTGAAGAACGGTCCAAGATCGCTGAAGCTCAATACAAAATAGGATTAATGTCTTTTGACAACTGGATCATTATAGAAGATGATTTGATCAGGGCCAAAAAAACATTGTTAGATGTCCAGGCTAATGCTTCACTGGCAGAAGCAAACTGGACCCAAGCCAAAGGAGTGACTATAGATGAAGAGTAAACAACGCAAACTTGTGGTAATTGGGTTAATAGTGATTGCGGGAATACTAATATGGGTGGTTAAGGCCAGAAATAGCGGAGCGGCTAAGGAAACCACCAAGTTAATTAATCCGGTGGCAGGCGATATCCAATCATTTGTTTCTACTACCGGGACGGTTCTGCCGCAAAATCGCCTGGAAGTGAAGCCGGCGATCAGCGGCCGGGTAGAAAAAATATTGGTCCAAGAGGGAGACCACGTGAAAAAAGGCCAAACCCTGGCCTGGATGAGCTCTATAGAAAGGGCGGCTCTATTGGATGCTGCCCGGGCTCAAGGTGAAACTGCGTTTAAACAGTGGGAGGAAGTTTACAAAGCTACTCCGTTGATCGCTCCTATTGATGGCGATGTGATCGTGAAAGCAGTGGAACCTGGGCAGACTGTTTCTGCTAGCGATGCGGTATTAGTTCTTTCTGACCGCCTTATTGTCAAAGCCCAATTTGATGAAACGGATATCGGCAAGATCAAGATCGGACAGCCGGCGACCATTAGCCTGGATGCTTATCCAGAGATCAAAGTAAATGGAGCGGTAAATCATATTTCCTATGAATCGCAAATGGTGAGTAATGTCAGCATTTATGAAGTAGATATCCTGCCGGAAAAAGTACCGGCAGAATTCCGCTCCGGCATGACCGCCGAGGTTAAGGTCCTGGAAGGTAACAAAGAGAATGTTTTAACCCTGCCCTTGTTAGCGGTGAAGCAGGATAAAGAGGGTAGTTATGTTTTAATCGGCCAAGGGAAGGATAAAAAATCCGCCCAGAAACGCGTTATTACCGGATTATCTAATGACACTGATATAGAAATTGTTTCAGGTCTCGAGGCTACGGATAAAGTAGTTGTACAAAAATCATATGTGCCGGCAAAAGCATCCACCACTACCGTTCCCTTTATGCCTGGCCGCGGCCGGGCGCATTGATGAACGGGACAAAAAAATATGATTAAAATAAAAAATATAAGTAAAACATATCAAATAGGCAGCGTCGGCGTACAGGCTTTGCAAGGAGTGTCGCTCAATATAGAACCAGGAGAGTTTGTAGCTATTATGGGCCCGTCTGGTTCCGGCAAATCCACGCTGCTGCATATTCTTGGTTTTTTAGACCGGCCGGATTCCGGGTCTTACTCTTTCGCTGCTAAAGAGATCAGCAAATACAGCGATGATGAACTGGCCATATTCCGCAACCATACTGCCGGCTTTATCTTCCAGCAGTTCCATTTGCTTTCCCGCCTGACGGCAGTGGATAATGCCGAATTGCCGTTGATCTATGCTGGCCGGCGTCAGCATAAAGCCATAGCTTATGAGAAAATAAAAGGCGTGGGGCTGGAATCACGGGCTTTGCATTTGCCGACCGAATTGTCTGGCGGAGAGCAGCAGCGGGTGGCCATTGCCCGGGCGCTGGTCAATGATCCTTTGATCATTTTTGCGGATGAGCCAACCGGCAACCTGGATACCAAAAATGAAGAAGAGATCATGGCTCTACTGGTTGGATTAAATAAAAAGGGCACAACTATTGTCATGGTTACCCATGAAAAGGAAGTGGCGGAGCGCACCAGGCGTATTATCTATATGCGCGATGGCAAAATAATTTCTGATGAAAAGACAAAGTTAGCAACAACGGCGGTGAGCCAGCCGATCATCCCGGAAAGCAGTTTCGGGGAAAAAGAGATCCATTCTTTTAAAGGTGGCGCAAAGTTTGGCGACCATTTAAAGCAAGCTATCCGCTCTTTGGTTTCTCATAAAATGCGTTCAATATTGTCCATGCTGGGTATTCTTATCGGCGTAGCCGCGGTCATTGCTTTGCTGGCCCTGGGACAAGGAGCAAAGGAATCAATTGCTAAAAGCCTGGCTTCTCTGGGCTCAAATTTATTAATGGTGTCCCCTGGTTCGCGCCGTACGCATGGAGTAGCCATGGAAGCAGGCGCAGTAACCCGCTTCACTTTACAGGATGCCGAAGACCTCGCCAGACTGCCGGAAATAAAAAATGTTTCGCCGGCAGTAAGAGGCCGGGGGCAGGTGGCTTTCGGGGACAAAAACTGGAACACTCAAATTCAAGGAACCGGAGTAAATTTTCCGACCATGCGCGCTTCGGTCCCTTCGATTGGACGGTTTTTCACTGAAGAAGAATTACGGATCAGGCAAAAGGTAGCTTTGATCGGCGCGACCGTAGCCAAACAATTATTTGACGATATTAATCCAGTCGGGGCAACTATTAAGATCAATAGGATCTACTTTAAGGTAATCGGCCTATTGCCAACCAAAGGAGCGACTGGCTGGCAGGATCAGGATGATATTGTCATTATCCCGGTTACTACGGCAATGTATCGCGTCTTAGGCAAGGAATATGTTGATTCCATTGACCTGGAAGTAAAAGATGTCAGCCTGATGAAAGATGCGCAGCAGGGTATTAAAGACATGATCATTAAGCGGCATCATCTTAGCCAAGATAAGGAAGATTCATTCCAGATCCGCAATATGAATGATATCCAGGAAACAGTAGCCAGCACTACCCAGACCATGACCATGTTGTTGGGCTCCATTGCGGCTATTTCGCTTCTTGTTGGCGGTATTGGGATCATGAATATTATGCTGGTTTCAGTCCGCGAAAGAATTAAGGAAATAGGGTTACGCAAAGCCATTGGCGCGCGTTCCCAGGATATTTTAATGCAATTCCTGATCGAAGCAGTGGTGATGACCGTGGCCGGCGGATTGATCGGTATAGTGGTCGGCGCCAGTATTGCCTTTGGCGTATCACTGATGGCTGGTTGGGCCACTAAGGTCACGCTGTCTTCAGTAGTAATGGCTACGACATTTTCCATCGCTGTTGGCGTGGGCTTTGGCCTCTGGCCGGCGCGCCAGGCAGCCAAGCTTGACCCGATCGAAGCGCTGAGGTATGAATAAATAATAACCTAGGAGGGATACGATGAAAAAAGCAGCAGCCAGGCACATCTTGGTTAAAACTCAGGAGCACTGTGAAGAATTAAAGAGCAAAATTATAGCGGGAGCTGATTTTGCCGAGGTAGCCAAACAGCATTCAACCTGTCCTTCAGGAAAGCAGGGCGGTAATTTGGGAGAATTCACTCCCGGCCAGATGGTTAAAGAGTTTGATGAAGTAGTGTTTAGCAGTGAAGTAAATAAAGTACATGGTCCGGTCAAAACACAGTTCGGGTACCATCTAATAGAAATAACCAGCAGGACAGAATAGTATGATGAAAAAACCAGAAGATATCCTTAAAAAATGGATGCTGGCTGTCAATAAGAGAGATATTGAGAGTCTTCTTGCTCTCTATGATAAGAAAGCTGTTTTGATCCCGACATTTTCTAACAAATTACTAAACAATCCAAAGAAGATACGGGAATATTTTAAAAATCTCGGTAAACGCGAAGAACTTAACGTAACATTGCATAAGAAAACACTAATTGTTCAACCAATAAAAAATGAAATGTACGCTTTAAGCGGTATTTACTGCTGGCGTTTCGTTCTGGATGGGGAGTTGCTTAATTTTGAAGCGCGGTTTAGTTATATTTTAGATCTGGCGCTAGCCAGCCCGATCATTCATCACCACTCATCCCAGATCCCCCGCATGCTTTAAAGCACCAGCAGCAGTCCGATGGCAGCTAACAGGCCGGTAATGCCGCCGAAATAAAAAGTGGCTGCAGCAAATATCTGGGGACACGATATTTATTTAATTTATAATCTGTCTCCGGATTGCTCGGATTGATTTTGGTTGACTTTGACGCGATCTGGGAGTAAAAAAGAAGTAAATAACAAGATATTGTGGGGTTGCCAGTTTTCTGGTTTTGAGAAAGATTATTTCCCATTTCAAGGGCTAACCCCGTTGCTTTTTTGGGGTGGGTAGGGGATAGATTATTTGGGATTATTTTTTAACTAGAAAGGTCTTGACTCTAGGGAAATCCTGTGGTATATAAATATTGATAATTGAAGATATAAATAGCCCACTAGGTTAATTGGTGTTCTGTTTATGTTTTCAAGTGATGATAATAGAAAAATATGACTAAGCCAACCATATAAATAATGTGGTTGGCTTTATTTTTGTCAAGTA
>CAZFDO010000076.1:0-1435 GCA_964517965.1 uncultured Clostridia bacterium | reverse complement strand
AGGGGATAAGAATGGATAAGGATACTATATGGGCAGAATAAATTACATCGATCATAAAGGTAATACAATCCTGTATATTGATTTTTCTAAATGTCCTACCAAGGAAATGCAATCGACCATAGATGAGGTAAAAAAAATAGTCGCCCATCAATCCCCAGGCACCGTATTAACTCTTACTAATATTACTGATATGATGTTTGACAAAAAGACTAGCCAAAAAATGAAAGACCTAGCTGATCATAATGGTCTTTTTGCCAGAGCCGAGGCGGTAGTTGGCGCAACAGGAATATTAAAAGTAATGTTCGATATCATAATCAAAGATAAAAAGAACAAAATGAAAATTATTGATACTATGAGCGCAGCTAAAGACTGGCTGGTAGAGCAATAACAAAAATTAGCATAACTTGACATCCTCCACTATGATTGTCATTGCTGAGTTGAAATTGCTAAACGAATACTTCTTGCGACCCAATAGCAGTAAGAAGGTTTTTTTAACAATTTCAACAGGGTATAAGGAGGAATATAGTGGATATCTTTGATCAAATTAAGAAGAAGATATGGATTTTGGCCATGTGTGTCCTAATTTTGTCTGTTGGTGACTTTGTTTTAGCCGAGAATATTTTGGTTATTAAAAGTCAGGAACTACCACAGTATGAATTGGCCTTGAACGGTTTTAAGAAGGGAATGAAGAATAAAAGTTATATTGAAAATACGAACTTAGTACTAATTTATGTAAGCATGAATACTCTTCCGGATAGCTTTTCAGCCTATGATCTGGTATATACTATAGGTACTGAGGCAACTAAAGCGGTAAAAGATAGAGTTAGTAATAAACCTATAGTATTCTCCATGATTTTGGATCCGATAAAAAATAAGATCTTAAATGAGGCTACTCGCCCCGAAGGCAATATAACCGGCGTAGCCATTGATATGCCGGTAAAAAAGCAACTAGAGATGATCAGCAGGATAGTGCCTGGGGTAAAAAATATTGGGGTTATTTTTGATCCTTCTTACAGCCAGGCCATGATTAACGAAGCGATCAAAGATGCCTCCATCATCGGTTTAACCATTATAACCGCTCAAGTAACTTCCTCCCCTGATGTAGCCAGGGCCATCAAATCCCTTATAAACAGCATACATGTATTATGGCTAATAATCGATCCCACGGTAGTCACCAAAGATACCCTGCCCTTTATTCTTAATCAGTGCCAACAAAATAATATTGCCGTTTTCGGGTTTGCCCCATTTTTGGTGAAAGTTGGGGCAATTGCTTCCCCTGTTTTAGACTATGAAGATATCGGAGAACAAGCAGGGAATTTAGCAGCCGATATTTTAACTAAAAAATCAAAAGAATTGCCGCCGGTAAGCTATCCCCGCAAATTTAGTATCGCCTATAATACGACTGTGGCAGGCAACTTAGGTATTAAGATAAGCC
>CAZFDO010000075.1:0-7759 GCA_964517965.1 uncultured Clostridia bacterium | reverse complement strand
AACTGTATTTTTTCATCATCAGATAGCTTATGGCCATGGTTGACCATGATTCTCTTCCCGGCCACATAAATAAAAGCATACGGGGACAATAACGGCACATTAAGCACCGCCTGATCCACCTCACTGTCGCAGTTTCCCTGGGAGATGATCATGGGAATAGACAACCCATTAATAGCTTTCACCAGATCGCCGGGGGCATATCCTTCGGGCAAGGGATTGCGCGGCCCATAATTAAAAAGATCCCCGGCATTTAATATCAACTCGACATTTCTCATCCTGAAAAGATTGACCGTTTTTTCAAAAGCCAAAAGGCTTCCATGAAGGTCACTGACAACCCCGATCTTCACAATAATTCCTCCAAAATATCAGTTCCTTTTCGTCGGATAGTTCCGATTTATTTATACTCCTATACCTGTTTTCTTGTCAATACAAAATTACTATAAATAATAAAAGCACCACTGCCTATAGCAGTGGTGCTTCATTACTATACTAAATATTGTGTTATTTTTTCTCCAGGCGTTGTTTCAGGGCTTCATACTCATCCCAGATATCCTTGGGCATCCGGTCTCCGAATTGCTCAAAGAACTGCTTATGACCTTTCAGCTCTTCCAGCCATTCATTTTTATCCAC
The DNA here is from genome assembly GCA_964517965.1 of uncultured Clostridia bacterium. Classification (GTDB taxonomy): domain Bacteria; phylum CAYTYR01; class UBA6262; order UBA6262; family UBA6262; genus UBA6262. The sequence goes on along the minus strand of CAZFDO010000075.1, from coordinate 7,129 downwards.
CGCCACCAATTTTTCCATGTCTTTTTCATTTAGTTTTAAACCGGTTAGATCTATATCCTGCGGCCGCGGCACATACCCGATAGGGGTCTTGTGCGCCTCTACCTCGCCCCGGCATCGTAACAAGATCCATTCCAATACCCGCAGATTCTCGCCATAACCCGGCCACATAAATTTTCCTTCTTCATCCACCCGGAACCAGTTTACATTGAATATTTTGGGCTTTTTTTCTATTTTCTTTCCCATATTCAACCAGTGACTAAAATAATCAGCCATATTGTAACCGCAGAATGGGAACATAGCCATCGGATCCCGTCTTACTTCACCCTGTTTGCCAAACTGGGCGGCAGTGCGTTCACTGGCCATGGTCGCACCGACATAAACGCCATGCTGCCAACTGAACGATTCATACACCAGCGGCGCCAGATGCGCGCGGCGGCCGCCAAAGACAACTGCCGATATGGGTACGCCGTGATGATGTTCCAGACGATAGGAAATTGACGGGCATTGCCTAGCCGGAACAGTAATACGGCTATTGGGATGCGCACCTTTGATGACATTACCCTTTTCGTCTTTCATTCCCGGTTTCCAGGGACGACCCAGCCAATCGATCCCGTTTTCAGGGACAGGGCCATCACCATCTTCCCACCAGACAGTGCCGTCCATATTAAGGACCACATTGGTATAAATAGAATTTTTTTTGATCGCTGCCATCATATTGGGATTAGTCTTGGAATTCGTTCCTGGCGCTACCCCGAAAAATCCAGACTCAGGATTGACTGCCCACAAGGCCCCGTCAGAATCTACCCGCATCCAGGCAATATCGTCGCCAACGGTCCAAACCTTATAGCCTTTTATCTTTAATCCTTCAGGCGGGATCAACATAGCCAGGTTAGTTTTACCGCAGGCGCTCGGGAAGGCTGCCGCTATATAATCGATCTTGCCGTTCGGTTCCTCAATGCCCATGATCAACATATGTTCAGCCAGCCAGCTTTCCTTTCTGGCTAAATAGCTGGCTATTCTTAAACTCAGGCACTTCTTACCCAGTAGTACATTTCCGCCATAGCCGCTGCCTACGCTCCAAATTGTATTATCCTCCGGGAAATGCAGAATCAAACGTTTAGTGATATCTAATTGCGCTTTGCCATGCAAGCATTTAGTGAATTCAGCATCTTTACCGAGCTGTTCCAGGACTTTAGTGCCGACCCTGGTCATGATCCTCATATTCAGCACAACATAAATACTGTCAGTCAGCTCTACCCCGATCTTGCTGAAGGGCGAACCAACCGGCCCCATGGAAAACGGAATGACATACATTGTCCGGCCGCGCATTGCCCCTGTAAAAAATTCCCGGGCTTTTTTGTATCCTTCTTTTGGCAGCATCCAATTATTATTTGGCCCAGCCTCCTCTTTTTTGCTGGTGCAAATAAAGGTTAGATCTTCAGTACGGGCGACATCATTAGGCGCGGTCCGATGGTAAAGGCAACCTGGCATTAGCTCCTGGTTCAATCTAATAACTTCTCCCGAATCGCAAGCCTGTTGCTCCAAAGTGATCTTTTCCTCTTCAGAACCATTGATCCAGACTACTTTATCAGGCTGGCACATCTTGGCACATTCATTAACCCATTTTTTAAGGCTCTTGTGTTCGGCCATTTTAACTCCTTTTTTTTAATACGATTACACAGATTATAAGTACTGATTACACTGATTCAAGCCAACAGTTATTAGGTATAAGTTTTGGAAGGACTACTGTATTTTCTCTATTTTTCCGCCGTTGACGGTCAGGAACAAAAGCTGCTTTTCCGCATCCCGGTTACCACCGAAAGTAGTTTTCCCGGTCAAGCCGGGATAATTCTTAATGCGCAGCAATTCACTTTTAATAGCCTCGCGATTAAAACCGCCGGCATAAATGCATTGCACCAGCAAGCGCACCGTATCAACGCAGTGCGCCGCTATAGTATCCGGGGTCGCGCCAAATTTCTGCTTATATTTCTGCACAAACTCCCTGACATTCTGGCTATGGTTGTCGACATAAAAACTGGACGTATAGATAGCTCCTTCAAGAAATCCTATTCCCCGGCTGACCTTACCGTCTTTGGTCCAGGAATCCACACCAGTCAGCGTCGTCATGATTCCGTTTTGGTATAACTGCTCGGCAATCCCGGAGAGTTCTGAGGCGTAACAGGGCACAAAAAGCACTTGTAAATTATTGCCTCTTAGCCTGGAAATAGCCGTACTAAAACTATACGTATCTACGGTATAAGATTCTTTGCCCACAACTATACCGCCTAGCTCTCTGATACGCCGGGCAAATACTTCGGCCATATTGCCGCCATATTCGTTGAATGGATACATAATTGCATAATGCCGTTTGCCCTCTCTCTGGAACAGGTATTCGGCTAATCTCGCCGCACTAATACTGTAATTCATCCTGTTCCTGTATACATAGGGACCCAATTCCGGTATACCAATAGCTCCGGCAAATGGCGTTATAAAAACTATCTTTCGACGATTAGCCTGAACCCCTCCGGCAAAAGCCAGTTCATCGGTAAGGCCGCCTATGATCGCTATTATATCCGGTTGTTCAGCTAAACTACTGACCGCCAGGGCTGATTTTACCGGCTGGCTATTATCATCAATAAAAATAACTTTTAACACTATGCCGCGTATGCCGCCGATTTTATTTATCTCATTAACCGCAAATTCTATCCCTTGCCGGGCACTTTTCCCAAGCTCCGCATATTGGCCGGTTTCCGGCAGCACCACTCCGATAGCCAATTCTTTAGGACCAAAGACAGTGGCTGAATTGGCCTGGCCTTGATAAACAACCAATATCAATATCAGAATAAGTAAATATCTGGCAGTTGATAAGGTTTTTTTATAAAAGCGGTTCGCCTTTATCATATAAATTTATCCATTTCTTTCATCGCGCAAAATTCACCGCACATGGTGCAGCCAAATTTATTTCTTAAATGCATTTTAGTTTTTACTTCTATGAACTTTTCCGGGTCAAGGCTGAATTTGCCCTGTGTTTTCCAATCCAAGGCTTTGCGGGCAACTGACATTTTCCTATCCCAGGCTGCTGCGCCGTGCACTCCCTTGACAATATCAGCGGCATGAGCGGCGATGCGTGAAGCCATGACCCCATCTTTGACATCGGCGATGCTCGGTAAACGCAAGTGTTCGGCTGGCGTCACATAACATAAAAAATCAGCGCCGTAACTGGCGGCCAAAGCGCCGCCGATCGCACAGGTAATATGGTCATATCCCGGGGCAATATCAGTCACTAAAGGGCCTAACACGTAAAATGGCGCACCGGCGCATAATTTCTTCTGGAGTATAATATTTTTCTCGATCTGGTTCAAAGGGACATGTCCCGGTCCTTCGACCATTACCTGGACATTCCTGCGCCAAGCTCTCTTGGCCAACTCGCCAAGTATTTTTAATTCAGCCAACTGAGCCTGGTCAGTGGCATCAGCCCCGCAACCCGGCCGCAATCCGTCACCTAAACTCAAAACCACATCATATTTATGGACAATATCCAATAAACGGTCATAATGCTCAAACAGCGGATTTTCTTTTTTATTGACTACTACCCATTCTGCCAGGAAAGTCCCGCCCCGGCTAACCATGCCCATGACCCTTTTATGTTTTTGAAGCGTTTCAATTACTTTTCTGGTAACGCCGCAATGCACAGTGATAAAATCAATCCCATCTTTACACTGTTCTTCAATGATCTCAAAAAGATCATCAGCTTTCATCCGGGGAACGCTTTTCCCCTGCCGCACGGTATCTACTACGGCCTGGTAAATAGGCACTGTTCCCAGCGGGATAGTAGATTCCCGGATAATAATCCGTCTCATCTGCCGCAGATCTCCGCCGGTCGAAAGATCCATCACGGCATCGGCTCCGTATTTTATACAAGCGGCTAATTTTTTCCTCTCCAGAGCTACTGATTTTTGCTGCGGGCTGGTCCCGATATTAGCATTAACTTTAGTGCGCAGATGCTGCCCGACGCCGCATATTTTAAGACCTGCTTTACGATGAGAGTTGTTTTTGACAATAGCGATCCTGCCTTTAGCTACCAGCTGCCGAATCAGTTCTATATTCACGCCCTCTTCCCGGGCCACTGTCCGCACTTCCGGAGTGACCTTGCCTGCCCGGGCAGATTCAATTTGGGTCATTTATAATATCCTTTTCACAAATTTTTTTTCAGCCTGGTACATTTTAAACCGGATCCTTTTAAAAATACTTCCATGCCTGGCGCTGATCAGTTTGGCAAATTCTTCCAGCACTCTGACCGCTTCTTCCACACGCTTAAAATTAGCAATGATCAAGCCCTGCAAATTATTTCTCTTAGACTCTTTGAAGGTGCGTCCCAGGTCATCACCAGAATCCCTGGCTTTTAATAATTGCGGATAGATCTTCCTGACGCTCTGATCAAGAGCATGCCGGCAGGAACGTAAAGTAGCAGTTGTTCCCCGGTCATTAAAAATAAACCGCGCCGTATCTTCCAGGACTCTGAGTCCTTCCCGGGCACGATTAATATTGGCATCCAAAACCCGATTAATATTTTTCTGGTTATCCATATTTTCGCACAATATCATTGATCAGGCTGGTAGTAGACTGTCCTTGGGCCAGAGGAATCCGCGCTACTCGGCCGCCGGTTTTCTTCATAAAAGCATTACCTACTATATCCTTTACCTTATAGTCTGCCCCCTTGGCCAGTACCTGGGGTTTGAGTTCTGCAATAATATCTGCCGGTGTCTCTTCGCCAAAAAAGGTAACATAATCTACTGCCGTCAACCCGCCCAGGATCTCGGCTCTTTCCCGCTGCGGCACCAGGGGGCGGAGGCGTCCCTTCAATTTTCTTACCGAATCATCGGTGTTCAGCGCTACTACCAGCACGTCTCCCTGCTGCTTGGCCTTATTCAAATAACGTACATGACCTACATGCAGAAGATCAAAACAGCCATTAGTAAAAACAATCTTTTGGCCTTGTTTTCGCAATCTGGCTAATATTCCAGCTAGTTTTTTTCTCTCTATTATTTTATCTTTTGCTCTTATATTCTTTTGCATATTTTTTGTCTTCTATCTTTACTACGAACTACGAGCTATGAGCTACGAGCTTTCCGCCATTGCTTCTTCCACCAGTTCGCAAATAATATGCCCGGCAGTGATATGCATCTCCTGTATATGCTGAGTGGTATTACTTGGTACGATAAAATTCAGCTCTGCTGTCTTAGCCAGCATTCCGCCGTCACCGCCGCTGAAACCAACAGTCACACAGCCCAATTTCTTGGCCAGGACGATCGCTTTAAGGACATTTTCCGAGTTCCCGCTGGTGCTGATGCCAATGGCTATATCATTCTTAGCGGCAAATGCCTCTATTTGCCTGGCAAACACTGTTTCAAAGCCGTAATCATTGCCTTGGGCAGTCAATAAACTGGTATTGGTGTTTAAAGCCATAGCCGGGAGAGCTTTACGCTCCAGCTTGAGCCGGCAGACCAGTTCAGTAGCCAGGTGCTGGGCATCAGATGCGCTGCCGCCATTGCCGAAAAAAAATGCCTGCCCGCCCTGTCGGTAGCTATTAATAATAGCTTTGGCTATTTTTTCAATGTCATTGATATTATTCTTGACTACATTTTTATATACCTGGTCATGCGCTGCCAATATCTTGATTATTTTTTCTCTCATTTACCGCCCCCATTAAAAATCTGTGTAATCGTCTTTTTAAATCTGTGTAATCAAGACATCCTGGATGTCTATTGTTTAGCTACTTCTTCAATGATCCTCTTCTGGATGAAATTGGTATATACTTCACCTTTCTTAAAGTGCTGGTTATCCAGTATCCGCAAATGGAATGGGATAGTGGTTTTGACTCCCTCGATCACGAACTCGCTCAGCGCCCGCTGCATGCGGATGATCGCTTCATTCCGGTTATAGCCATAAGTCAAGATCTTGGCGATCATGGAATCGTAATATGGAGGAATGGTATACCCGGTATAGATATGGGTGTCCACACGCACACCCGGGCCGCCCGGTATCAGGAATTTGGTTATTTTACCCGGTGAAGGGATAAAATCTTTTTCACTGTCTTCGGCATTAATGCGGCATTCAATGGCATGACCTTTTATTTCTACATCATCCTGATCGATGTCCAAACACTCCCCGGCAGCCAGTCGTATTTGCTCTTTTACCAGGTCAATACCGGTTACCAGTTCGCTCACCGGATGCTCTACCTGGATGCGGGTATTCATTTCCATAAAGTAATAATGGCCATGCTTGTCTACCAGGAACTCTACCGTGCCTACGGTTACATATTTTACCGCTTTGGCGGCCCGACAGGCAGCCTTGCCCATTTTTTTGCGCAGCTTTTCTGAAATAAAGGTCGAAGGAGATTCCTCCAGCAATTTTTGATAACGCCGCTGGATGGAACAATCCCTCTCCGGCAGGTAAACCACGTTGCCTTTAACATCAGCCATGATCTGGAACTCGATATGGCGCGGTTCTTCTACATACTTTTCAATATATACTTCCGGATTGCCGAACGCCCGCTTGGCCTCATTTTGGGCAGTCAATATAGCGTTTTTCAGGGCTTCTTCATTTTGTACGATACGCATCCCTTTCCCGCCACCGCCGCCGGCGGCCTTCACAATTACGGGATATTTCACTTTTTTGATCAGTCTTAAGGCTTCATCAACTGTGGAGATCACCCCTTCACTGCCGGGAATGATCGGCACTCCGGCTTTATCCATGATCGCCCTGGCTTGGACTTTATCGCCCATTTTCAGGATAGCTTCTTTAGAGGGTCCGATAAATTTGATATTACAGCTCTGGCACACTTCGGCAAAATAGGAATTCTCGGCCAGGAAACCATATCCCGGATGGATAGCGTCAGCACCGGTAATTTCCGCGGCGCTGATAATATTAGGGATGTTCAGGTAACTCTCCGACGACTGGGCCGGGCCGATACAGACACTTTCATCAGCCACCATGACATGTAACGATTCCCGGTCTTCTTCAGAATGCACTGCTACGGTGCGAATACCCATTTCTTTGCAAGCTCTGATGATGCGCAGGGCAATTTCACCGCGATTAGCGATCAGGATTTTTTTAAACATTTTTTCTC
>CAZFDO010000074.1:0-7859 GCA_964517965.1 uncultured Clostridia bacterium | reverse complement strand
CAGGGGAATTTACCAAAAGAGCCTTTCTAAATGGGAAGATAGACCTGAGCCAGGCAGAAGCAGTCGCAGATGTAATATCTGCCAAAACAGAGACCGCCCTTAAAATAGGGATAAGTCAAATAGAGGGGAAGCTCTCGTCGGAAATAAAGGTAATAAAGAAGCAATTATTGGAAATAGTTGCCCACCTTGAAGCTGGCATAGACCATGCTGAAGAAGAAATAGAAAAGCTAAAAACGCATCATTTGAAGGACCAGGTAGGCAAGAGCAAGAGAAACATAGACCAGCTTATTATGACCTATGAACAAGGGAAAGTAATAAAACATGGAGTTAAAGTAGCTATTATAGGACGGCCTAATGTAGGGAAATCAAGCCTGCTGAACTGTTTATTAAGAGAAGAAAAAGCAATTGTGACAGAAATTCCCGGAACAACGCGGGATGTAATAGAAGACCTTGTAAACATAAAAGGGATCCCGGTTCGGTTGATGGACACGGCAGGAGTTAGGGATTCTAAAAGCATTATTGAAAAAAAGGGATTGGAAAAAACAGAGCAGGCTATAAAAAAAGCCGACCTGTTAATGTGGGTTATCGACGGCAGCAAGCCTTACGATAAGAAAAACTTGGCGATCTGGAAAAAAATAGATAGCAAGCCTGTAATTGTCGTCATAAACAAAATAGATCTGCCAAGAAAAATAACGAGGAATGATTTAAAAATAGAAAAAAAATATCCAATAGTATTATTTAGCGCTAAAACAGAAAAAGGACTGGCTCAATTAGAAGAGACCATAGAACAGCAAGCATTGCATCGTAGCATAAAGCAATCGGAAATGCTGGTAATTACTAGCCAAAGACAGTATGAATGTTTGCGCTTGGCCAGTAAGAGCCTGGCAAAGGCGATAAACTCAATTGGCAAAGAACTAAGCCCAGAGTTTATCGTTATCGACTTAAGGAGAAGTTTGGCGCATATTGGGGAGCTGGTAGGGGAAGTGGTGAATGAGGATATATTAAATGAGATATTTTCGAAATTCTGCATTGGCAAATAATGTCCGCTGAAAAACACAGCGTACATTGATTTCACAGATTTACAAGACGATTACACAGATTATGTAAATATATATGCTTGTTATCTATGTCTGCCTGCCGGTGCGTAATCAAGTATAGGATTTTTAATTCTTATAGTATGAATTAATCTGTGTAATCTATGCCTGATAATCGGTGTAATCAGGTATAATGAATATTATACCAGGAGGAAAGACATGGCTAAGCTGAAGGTGGGGTTAGCTTTAGGCGGCGGTGGGGCAAGAGGGTTGGCGCATCTGGGAGTACTGCAGGTATTAGAAGAAGAGCAGATACCTATAGATGTTATTGCAGGAACCAGCATGGGAGCCATAGTAGGGGCTTTGTACGCTTATAATCCTGATATTAAGGACTTGACTGCAAAAGTAAGGCAATGCATAGAAGCAGGGGCTTTTAGGTCACTGATGAATGATTTAAATAAAGAAAAAGACCGGGAAGGATTGCTTTATAAATTCAGCGGTTTTATTAAGAGAGCCTATCTAAGCACGATAATTAAAACCAGGCTAAGCGTAATTCCTAAGGAAAGAATAGAAAATGTGATTGTGGAATTACTGCCAGACGTTAATATTGAGGACCTAAAAATACCGTTTTGCGTAACTGCCACAAATTTGTTTAAAGGGGAAGAAATTATAATTAACAAAGGGCCGCTTAGAAAAGCTGTATTGGCAAGTGCTAGTATCCCGGGAATACTTCCCCCAGTTGAGTGGGATGGCGATTTATTGTCTGATGGCGGATCAGTGAGCGAATGTCCGATTAATGGATGCAGGCAGCTTGGGGCAGAGGTGGTCATTGCCGTAAATGTAAAAAGCAGAAAGAGATACTTAGAACACCTTGATAATGGCTTGGAGGTGATTTCCCGGGCAAATTATATTACTGGGACTCGGCTAAACGAGCTAAACTTGCTTAAAGCAGATATTGTCATAAGTCCGCCAGTTGGGAATATTCACTGGGCTCACTTTATAAGGGTAGACCATTGCCTGAAGCGTGGAGAAAGAGCCGTATGGTCAAAGTTGGAATTAATAAAGGAAACAATCAAGAAGACTAAATTTAAGAGATTTATAGGCAAAATATTCAAATAACCATAAATTAATGTTTCACGTGGAACATTTTGGGGCCTTTTTAATGGAAAACAGGGCAAAACTAATATCTGAAGCAGCAAATTCCATAGGAATAACCCTTTCTAAGGAGCAAGAAAGAGCCTTTCTTAGGTTTCTAGAGCTTCTATATGAAAGTAACAAAACCACTAATATAGTGGCGCATAGTGAAGAAAAAGAGATAATCTGGCGGCATTTTATCGATTCCATGGCTATTCCGCCAAGCCTTAACCGCTTTTTTGCTAAGAATAGGCCAATAATGCTTTTAGATATAGGTACTGGGGGTGGATTCCCCGGAGTGCCTCTTAAGCTCCTTTACCCGGCTATGCAATTAAGCCTTATGGAAGCTACAAATAAAAAGATAGATTTCCTACGAAAATTAGTGGAAGCTCTATGTTTAGACAATGTCAGCGTCCTGTGGGGTAGGGCAGAGGAGTTTGGCCAGCAAGAGCAGTATCGAGGTAAATATGATGTGGTTGTAGCTAGGGCGCTGGCAGAGCTCAATACTTTGGTAGAATTAGCCCTTCCTTTTTTGAAAGAAAAGGGCATCTTTATTGCCTATAAAGGGCCACGATATAATGAAGAGCTGGGAAAGGCAGGCAAAGCAATCCAGGCCTTAGGAGGGGAAGTACAGGATATTGTAGAATCAGATATTACTGGGATAAGAAGAGCCTTTGTGGTAATCCGTAAGATTTCCGAAACCCCAGCTAAGTATCCAAGAAGAGCCGGGATGCCTAATAAAAAGCCAATTTTATAGTGAAAATGTTTCACGTGGAACATTTTTATGATCAAAAGACCATATATCCAATGTTTCATGTGAAACATTTTTTGTTTCACGTGAAACTATCCAAACAAATAAGGAGTTACTAATTGATGAAATCAAAGAGAGAACGGGCCCAGGTGCTTTCTTTAGTAGTGCTATCTGCCATATTACTCATTTACGTAAGTTATATATTATATTTAAATACACGTATTAAGGATTTGCAAACGCAGAATGTTGAAGTGATGGATCAAATGCGAATGCTGTATGAGCTGCAAAAACATGTTGAATTCTACAACGACGATTCTAACCAGGTAGGGATTAATCTTGACGCTAACGGGGATTCGTATTGTTTAAAAGAAACAGAAAATTTTAAAGTATATGCCCACAACGAAGAAATTTGTGATGATATTAGTAGCGTAATAGAAGATATTTACCACAGGATAATAGAAGACTTGCAGTATCAAATAAAACCAACAAGAAAAATAAAAATATATATTTTCAAAGATAAAGAAGAATATCGGGATAAGATCAGGCAGCCAATGTGGTCAGTCGGCAGGGTCATTTATAACAAAAATAGCTTCTATTCATACGAGGGGGTGAACCTGGCGGGGCTTATTCCGCATGAAATCACTCATCTCTTATTTTATAATTTTATGGATCGTAAATATGAGCCGGTAAGCATGCGCTGGTTATCAGAAGGATTGGCTATGTATGAAGAAAACAAGATCGTGCAAAGCTCACTGGTCAACAGTTTGCGCCGGCGGATAGAACTATTAAAAGAGGGGCAATATTATAGTATGCCGGATTTAATTAAAGCAGATATGCTGCAAACACGTGATTCAGCGCTGATAAATCTTTGGTATGCCCAATCTTTTAGTATAGTTGAGTTTATGATAACCCAATTAGGCAGGGAAAAATTTAATGTTTTTTGTTTAAATATAAAGGAATACAATGATGTAGAGAAAGCCCTAATAAATACTTATGGGAATAAGTTCGAAGCGCTAGAGGATTTCCAAAAACAATGGTTAAAACATATCCAAACCCTGTAAACAAATTAATCCTAGGCGTTTTATAGATTTCTCTTGCAATATTTTCAGCCTTTTGTTACAATAAACTCATGAGCCAAGTTATTGCTGTCGCTAATCAAAAAGGTGGTGTGGGCAAGACAACAACAGCCATTAATCTCTCTGCGTATCTTGCCCAGCAAGGACAAGAGACACTGCTAATTGATATGGATCCACAGGGGAACACTACTGCTGGGGTAGGCATAGGAAAGAATGAGCTCAAAAATACAATCTATAATGTATTGATGGAAGAAGCAAATATAGAAGATGCAATTATATCTACGGATGTAGACTGGCTTGATATAGTTCCTGCAAATATACACCTCATAGGGGCAGAAATAGAGCTTGTTAATGTTTTTGCCCGTGAAACCCGCCTCCGGAAAGCCTTGGAAAAATTAACCAGTGTTTATAAATATGTAATAATTGATTGCCCTCCTTCCTTGGGGTTGCTTACTGTTAATAGTCTTACCGCTGCTGAGTCAGTGGTTATTCCTATGCAATGTGAATATTTTGCTTTGGAGGGTTTGGGGCAATTATTAAACACCATTGAGCTGATCCGTAAAAACCTTAATCCAGGCTTGCGGGTAGAAGGGGTATTGTTAACCATGTTTGATTCTAGGGTTAACTTATCTGAACAAGTTGTTAATGAAGTGCGTAAACACCTCAGGGATAAAGTGTATAAAACAGTGATCCCGCGAACTGTCCGTCTTTCGGAAGCTCCTAGTCATGGGAAGCCTATAGTACTTTATGACCCGCATTCCAAAGGTGCGCTGGCTTATGCCGATCTGGCCAAGGAAGTTATTAATCATACGCATAAAGAAGAAATACCAGAAGAACTACAAGCAGAACCGCAAGAAAGCACAGTAAGTAATTCTTAATCGTGGAGGTAAGACAATGCATAAAGCATTAGGTAAAGGATTGGAAGCATTAATTCCTGGTGTGACCCTAAATGGTGGCGATGTTTCCCTGAGTGAATCCATTACCCATGTGAAGCTGGATAATATTATACCTAATAAATATCAGGCCAGGCACTATTTTAACGAACAAAAGATCAAGGAGTTAGCCGCTTCTATTCAAACCAATGGTTTGGTTCATCCCTTACTGGTACGTCGTCGGGACGATGGGTATGAGTTAATTGCTGGAGAACGGCGTTGGCGGGCCGCTAAAGAAGCAGGACTGGCGGATGTGCCAGCAATTGTAAAAGAAGTGAACGATGCCGAAATGTTCGAATTATCTTTGGTGGAAAATATACAACGCGAAGATCTAAATCCCTTAGAAGAGGCAGAGGCTTATCGGCAATTGATGGATAATTTTAACCTGAGCCAGGAACAATTAGCCCAGCGGATAGGGAAAGACCGGTCGTCTGTTGCCAATATGCTGCGGCTGCTAAAGCTGCCTGATGAAGTGAAAACAGAAATACTAAACGGTAATGTTTCAGCTGGTCACGCTCGGGCTATCATGGGGCTGGAAAGCCTGGAAGACCAGGAATCATTAGCCCAGCGGATCACCGGGGAAAAGCTTAGCGTAAGAGAAACTGAAGAGGTAGTGAAAAAACTAAGAAGGATTTCCATCACCACCACTAAGCAAAAGAATGTGCATATTACAGAAGCTGAAGAAGAATTACAGCGGGCTTTGGGAGCGCATGTAAATATAAAATACCGTCGTGGAAAAGGCAAGATCGAAGTTAAATTTTATTCTGAAGACGACTTGCAAAGAATAATGAATGTGATGAAAGGCGTACGTTAAACAAATTCGCTTATGGCTAATAGCATATAGCTTATAGCAAAAACAAGGTCAAAATAAAAGGCGCATTCCCTATTGGGTTTGCGCCTTTTTACTTTTAACCATTGGCCATATGCCATACGCTATATGCGTCTTTTATTACGGTGTTACCGTCATGATTTGCTTCGCTTCCTTGGGGTGCTTAGCAATAAAAAGTAACTCGTCATTGGTGAGCGGTTTTTGGGTATGCACATTAGCGTACCTGGTTAGTTCCAAGACATTGGTGGCTTCCTTCTCATCTTGAAATTGAACTTCCAGTTTGCCATAGACATTACGAAAGCCCTTGATGCCGCTATATTCCCCGGCAATTATCTGCCGTCCGGTTTCAACGATCTCCGGCTCACCGCGTCCTAGCACTTCAAAGTCATATAACTCATAGTTGCGGCGGTCTTTTAGCGCCCCGTCAGCATGAATGCCTGATTCATGGGCAAAGGCGTTAGCTCCTACGCCAGGCTGGTTAATGGGAATTGGTACGCCAAAAGCATAGGATGCATATTTAGCGATTCTCCAAGCCTTAGATAAGTCTATCCGGTCATCCAGCTGATATTTGCCGCTTAAACCACTCGCATATTTTAGAGCGAGTATTACCGAGACCAGATCAGCATTGCCGGCCCGTTCGCCCATACCATTTACAGTAGTATTAATATAGGCATTGACCCCGGCATCTATCGCTGCCTTAGCTCCTGCTACGGAAGTAGCTACCACCATGCCTAAATCATTATGGCAATGCAGCTCGATATCAATTTTTACTTCAAGGGCTAGCTTTTTGATGCGGTCATAAATAGAAAAAGGATCATCATATCCCAGCGTATCGCAATAACGGATACGGTCAGCCCCGGCATTCTTGGCGGCAGTAGCAAATTCCAGTAAATACTCCATCCTGGTCCTGGACGCATCTTCTGCATTGACCCCAATGGCTTCTACTCCCCGTTTGCGGGCGAGCTTCACCCCGGCTACCATTTCCTTAATAATGCTTTTATGATCAAGTTTTCCTTTGAATTTATTGACGATCATTTGGTCGCTGGTAGAAATAGACATATTTAAATACTTAAGCTTAGGGACTTTATCAAAAGCAGACTCGACATCATCAGTAGTTGCCCTGATCCACCCACTCAAGCGGATAGGAGCTAAGATTCCTTTAGCTGCCAGATCAATATTGGCGTTCAGGTAGTTAGTTTCATGCCGGGTCACAGGGAAGCCAAACTCAGATTGAAAAATACCCATTTCATTGAGCATAAGATTAAGCATGGTTTTTTGTAATTTTGCCAGTCCCAGCCGTGCGGTTTGTACGCCGTCGCGGTTGGTTACATCGATTAGATAGATTTTATTCTGTTTTTTCTTTACCATGTGGAACTCCTTATTAATAATATTTATTAATTACTGCTTCTATCCGGTCCAGGCCAGCTTTAATTTTTTCAAAACTGGTGGCATAGGATAAACGGACATAGTTATCATTGCCAAAGCCAGAGCCTGGGATAACCGCGACCTTGGCTTCATTCAACCAAAATTCAGCCAGAGCCAAAGAATCATTGATCTCCAGGCCATTAATATTTTTCTTTAAAAGCTTAGAAACATTGGCAAAAACATAAAAAGCGCCTTCCGGCGTTAAACAGGACATTTTCTTAATAGCATTGACCCGCTCTACCATGTAATCGCGCCTTTTTCTAAATTCCAGGCGCATTTTTTCTACTTCATCCTGTGGGCCGCTAATGGCCGTGACCGCGGCTTTTTGTGCAAAAGAGACCGGGTTAGATGTGGAATGGTCTTGCAGGTTAGCCATCGCCTGCACGATATCTTTTCTGGCCGCGGCATAGCCGATTCGCCAGCCAGTCATGGCATAAGTTTTAGAAACCCCGTTTATGATGATCGTGCGCTCCTTAATAGCTGGCCCAAAACTGGCGATACTGACCGGCTTTTGGGAAGAATAGACCAGTTTTTCATAAATTTCATCAGAGATTACCAGGAAATTCTTATCCACGGCGATTTTAGCAAATGCTTCCAGCTCCTGGGCTGTGTACATCATACCGGTAGGGTTGCAAGGGCTGTTAAGAATTAATAATTTGGTTTTTTCCTTAACCTTGG
>CAZFDO010000073.1:6066-7999 GCA_964517965.1 uncultured Clostridia bacterium | reverse complement strand
AAACGCTACCCCGGTATCTTCCAGGGTGCTTTGAATGACCTTTCTCATATCTGCTTTATTAAGCTTTTGCAGTTGGATCCGGGGTGAAAAATACCGCCCGATAGGATGATGTTTGGCCTGGAATTTCTCCCAGCCGCTGGGTATACTGGACAAGACAAAAAGGAATTTAGTCCCTTTAACGATCTGTTCATCGGTCAGCACATTTTTTAAGATAGTGAAAAGACTGCTAATGGGCTGGAAATTCTGCACATCATCAAGCAGGATCACGCCGGCTTCACTATGTCCCTGGATATCCTGCCAGAGCGCCAGCAATACATCCGTTAACAATGTCTGGGGATGTATCCCCTCCACTTTTTTCGGGAAAATAAGGCCCCGGCCGATAACCTCAACATCCAGTGCCTTCATTTCTTTCATAAAATTTTTCAGCTGGGCTAAGGGTAATGGAAAACGCCGGGGAATCTGTTCAATCAGGTATTTAACGCCGTCCAGGTCAGTGTTTTTGCGGTTAAACTCGTTGATACTCACAAATGAGGTAAAAACATGCATCCCCTGGGCCAGCTCTTTATATTTTCTCAAGAGCGATGTCTTGCCCATTCCCCAGTCGCCAAGTACGACAAAATGGTCACACCTTCCCCGTCTGGCTTCATACAACTTACGGGAAAAGAACTCCAGGTCATTATCGCGACCGACAATGACTTTTGGTTCCCAGCCTGTTTTTGGAGTGAATGGATTCGGTACTGGTATCATGATATTAACTAATAGCATAAAACCAGCCAGTCTTCAACATATTTTCGTTGACAATCTCTTCAGCATCTATCTATAATACTACTGAGTTCATTGAAAAACCCCTCTTCGGCTGCAATTTTGATTTTTTGGCTGTAACCGATATTTTACTCAGCTTACATATCTTTTTATTGATATGCTCGCTTCGTAAAATTCGATTTCGCTCAAAATCTGAAAATTTCGCTGCGAAGTAGGGCTTTTCAAGGAACTCAACATTAACAAATTCTGGCAAAGGTGATGTATGAAAAAAACAGTTGTGGTTACCGCAATAGGCAAGGACCGTCCAGGCATAGTAGCGGCAGTATCCAGGGTATTCTTCGAAACCGGCTGTAACATTGAAGACTCCAGCATGACTATACTGGGCAATGATTTTGCCATGATCCTAATGGTCAGCCTACCGCTAAAAAGCACACCCGCTCAGCTCGACCGGAAACTGGCATTGGTTAGAAAAAAGATGGGGCTTTCCATTTCCCTGCGCCCATTGCAGGCGGCAGAATTAAAATCCTCCGAACCCGGCAATGTCGTTCCCTGCATGATCTCGGTTTACGGCACGGATAAACCTGGGATCGTTTATATGATCTCAGATTTTCTAGCCAAGAACAAAGTGAATATTACCGATGTAGAAACAAAAATAGTATCTCCAGAGACGAACCCGGTATATATCATGATGCTGGAAGTGAATGTCCCAGCGCAGATGAAAATTACCCGTCTGGCGGCCGCTTTATCCACTCTGTCTAAAAAATTGAAGATCGATATTTCAGTCAATCCTATTGAAAGCTACCAATTATAGTTATGCCTATCTTACCGATCATCAAATACCCCAATCCCATCTTAAAAACTCCCTGTGACCGGCTGCATCAAGAATTGCCGGGTATTACCCAGCTGATCCAGGATATGCAGGAAACTTTAATATCCCATCCTTTTTGTGTCGGGCTGGCGGCTCCTCAAGTGGGTACTCTTGTTCGGATAGTGGTCGTCGATTGTTCCCGCAGCCGCAAATCCTGCAAACATCATGGGAGCCTGGTCCTGATCAATCCGGTAATTAACTATAGTGAGGGTGAACTCTTGATGCGTGAAGGATGCTTAAGCCTGCCTGATTATACAGGTAATGTAAAACGGGCTTTTTCAGTTGTAGTGGAAGGACTTGATA
>CAZFDO010000073.1:3887-6056 GCA_964517965.1 uncultured Clostridia bacterium | reverse complement strand
ATGAAATCCCCCAGAAAATAATCGCGGAGGGTTTTGAAGCAGTAGTACTGCAGCACGAAATCGACCATCTTAACGGCATTCTCTTCCTGGACCGTATCACTTCCCTGAAAACCGACGTCTTCCGCCGCAAAAACTATTAGGGTTTCTTTTTGGCTTGCTGTTTATTCTTGAGATGTTCCCCGTAATAACGGGAAAATTTGTGGGTGCCGTCGCCATTAGCGACAAAAAACATATTGTTTGAATTCTTAGGATAGAGCGACGCTTTGATCGAGGCTAGTCCTGGATTGCAGATGGGTCCCGGAGGCAAGCCGGGATGTTGATAAGTATTATAGGGAGACTTTGTTTTCAGGTCTGACAGGCTCAAAAAGGTCTTGTTTTTTCCCAAAGCATATTGCACTGTAGCGCATGATTCGAGCAGCCACTTCTTTTTCAGACGGTTATAAAATACTGCCGCCACTTCTGGTTTTTCTGCCGACACTTTAGCTTCCTTTTCAATGATAGAAGCCATAATTAATACCTGCCGCTGGGTCAATTTTAATTTATCGCATTGTTCTAATAATTGGTCGGCAAATACATAGTTGAATTTTTCCACCATCATCTGGGCTATAGCTTCGGCCCTGGTACCGGGCAAGATAGCATAGGTAGCAGGATATAAATATCCTTCCAGCCCCTTTTCCCGGACAATCTTCAAAAATTGCTTCATATTTACCAGCTTCTTAGTGGAAAGCAGGCTGGCGATCTGCCAGCTGGTATAACCTTCAGGAATGGTCACTTTCACGCCGTAGGTCTTGCCTTTGGACATTTTTTCCAGCATCGCCGCAAAACTCATCTCCGTGTTTAAGTCATAACATCCCGGGCGTAATTTATTAGCTAACTTTTTGTACCTTGTATAGGCCATAAAAAGATATGGGGAACGGATCAATTGCTCTTCCTTAAGCAGGAAAGCTACCTCTTTGGCATTCATTCCAAGCTCAATAGCAATGATCCTTTCGGTATAAGGCGTGTAGTAGACGCTACCTACTAAAAACCCCAACAAACATAATAATGTTACCCAATATAGCCGTTTTCTTTTATCCATTCTCCCGCCTTGTTTTTTTAGCATCCATATATCCCTGTAGAATAAAAACAGCAGCTAATTTATCGATCGCTTTCTTGCGTTTCTTCCTGGAGACATCGGCATCGATCATAGTTTTCTGCATGGCGACAGTACTTAACCGCTCATCCCAAGTAGTCACCGGTATAGATACAGCCATTGATAACCTGTCTTTAAACAATAGCACAACTTTTACTTTTTCGCCACTACTTCCGTCCATATTCAAGGGCAAACCAATGACAATCTCGCCGATATCATACGCCGTTATAGTTTCATTTATTAAAGCAAAATCCTTCTCCAGGCTGGTCCTGCGTATAGTGGTCACAGGTTGAGCCATAATACTTAAAGGATCAGTTACTGCTATGCCGATTGTTTTTTCTCCTACATCCAGGCCCATTATCCTTTTCAGCTTATTCCTCGCTTCACTCGGAATTGATTACACAGATTTCTGAAATAAGATTACACAGATTAGAGCAAAATGACTACCCGCCCAATAGAGTCATGAATCTAACTCACTTAAAGTGACTAACCGAAAGCCCTTTTTCTTTAACTCCCTGATCAGCCCCGGGAGTGCCGCCAGAGTTTGCTTTACGCCGCTGTGCAAAAGGATGACACTCCGGTCTTCGACATTCTGCAGTACCCGCTGACAAATGTATTCAGCTGTCGGGCGGTCCGTATCCCGGGTATGAATTGACCATAGAGCCATATCCTCGCCGTTTTCCCTGGCTACTTCTACTACTTTGTAATTATAATGGCCTCCAGGCGGCCGGAAAAACCGCGTGGTCAGTCCGGTAATCCGCTGGATCAATTCTTCATTGGTCTTGATCTCATAATTTACTTGCACTGCATCCAATTGGGTTAAATTATAATGATTGTACGTATGATTACCGATCTCATTGCCGCTGTGGGCTATTTCCAGCAGCAACTCTGGAAAGATCTTTACTTGCTTGCCTACTACAAAAAAAGTAGCTCTCGCCCCCTCCTGCTCCAAGACTTTCAATAGCGCTTCAGTGTATATCGGATGCGGGCCGTCGTCAAAAGTTAAAGCGATACGCGGCTTGCTCAAATACTCCTTA
>CAZFDO010000073.1:1454-3877 GCA_964517965.1 uncultured Clostridia bacterium | reverse complement strand
AATCGCTAAAATCTGTTGTTGCCGCCGTAGATAAATTACTGACCTGTGCCTTCAGAATGAAACTAAAAATAATTGCCCCTAGGATTGCCTTGAGGATTTTTTTAGTCATTTATTTCTTCTCGCCTCCTTTGGAATAATCTAATAACACGAATTACCCCACGTTGTTTTACTTCGTAAAACAATACACGGGGGCTGGCAGCGAATTTCGCGAATAAAGCGAATCATTTCTTAATTTCTGCCAGCTTAATCTCTTCCAACAAAATATATTGCGGGCCCGTTGGTTTTAGTTTGCTTTCCATGACCAGGATCTTGTCTACCATCTGGGTGCCAAATTCCAGGTTGGCCAATTTATGAAGCTGGGTCGTAAGCACCCCAATATTTGCCGTAGTCCTGATACGGCCAATGGTCAAATGAGGAGAAAGATCTTTCTTCTCCGTTACTCCGGTGACCGTCGTCAGATGACGCTTAGTCACTTCGATCAAAGTAATAGCTTCTTCCCGGCCATTTTCCACACCCGTCCAGATAATACGCGGGTCCCCATAGGGGGGGAAAGATCCCACATATTTAATCCTTAAAGAAAACGGGGTAAATTCAGACGCTATGCCACGGCAAGTACGGATAATATCCTGCGTTTGTTTTTCAGTGACTTCGCCGCAAAAATGCAGGGTAAGATGCATATTTTCCATTGAAACCCAACGAACATCTGCTTTAGACAGTTTCAACTGTTCCTGCACTTCTGCTACTTTATTTTTGATCTCCGGGTCAACCCCGATAGCTACAAAAATACGCAACCGTTCCCCCTATCCCAATCTCGGTTCTTGGGCCTATACTTGCTGTTGCTGCAGCATTTGCAATTTTTGTTTATGCTGATAATCATGATAGAGTATCCCCAGGACCACCTTGATCATACTGGCTAAAGGTACAGACAAGATAAGCCCCAGTAATCCATAGAATTCAGCCCCGACCATAAGCACAAACAGGACAATGACAAAATGCAAATTAACACTGGTAGATAAATAGTATGTTGAAATAAAGGTATTATCAAGGACCTGGATCCCAATGAACAGCATCGCCAGTTTGAACACCATGGAGATATCACCCTGGACAATGACCATTAAGATCGGCGGGATAGCCCCCAGCCAGGCTCCGAGAACCGGAATGATATTAAAGATACCGGCCAACAAGCCGAAGATCAGAGCAAAATCTACTTTCAGGTATAAAAGGCCAAAAACACTGAGTGCGGTCAGCCAAAACAGCCGCATTGCTTGTCCCTGGATGAAATCACGCATCACTTGATTGATCTCAGAAATAATGCTTAAGATAGTTTCCGTATGGCGGCTGGGAATAATCGAAAACAGCCAATCTGCCAGGCGGTCCGTATCGATCAATAAAGCTATAGTAACAAATGGCACCAGCACATACAAAGAGAGGAAATTAAAAAGATTACCTATGATCTTCGGCAATTGCGATGGAATGGTTACGGCAAAACTATTTATCTTTTGCATCACCAGATCAGGTAGATTCCTGCTTTTTAACGGCGGGTAGTACGCACTCAACTGAGCCTGAACATTTTCCAGCGAATTCCTGGCCTGCGCCGCAATTTTTGGCCATGAACTCTGTAACTGACTTATCTCAGCCATAACCGTGGGCATCAGGAAAATCACTGTTTCCACGACAATAAGCAAGCAGATAAGAGAGAGGATCAGGACGATGATTCCTTTTTTGTATCCCTGGGCATGGTAATGGTTTATTAAAGGGTTGAAAAGATAGGCCAGGACAACCGCGATCAGGAAAGGAGACAGGACATTTCTGATCTGATAAGAGAACCAGAAGATAATGGCCATGATAATAAGCAATAAAATATATTTATTACGGATCTGCTTACCCTCCATCGATCATGCCGCGTAAGCGAGCTGAAAGGATGACTGCTATATTTTTGATGACTATAAATCCTATTTTAGGGTCCTTTATTATCATACTGTCAAAATTCGCTTTATAGATAATAAAAAGTTCACAATCAGTCAATGCTTTAGCCGTGGCGGAACGCGGTTTTTCTTCCAGTAAGGACATTTCTCCAAAAAAATCCCCGCTTTTCAAGCGGGAAATAATTTTTTCCTCTTTCAACAAGCCGCTTTTGCGGGTGATACCCACTTCTCCGCTCATGATGATGAACAGGGCTTTCCCTATTTCATGCTCCGGGCAAATGACCTCTCCGGCTTCATATTTTCGGGAGTACATCGCCGTCACTAATTTACCGACATCAAAGCTGCTCAATCCGTTAAAAATACTGATCTTGCTGAAAAAATCAATCTTCTGCTTCATTTCCTGGTCAATAAATATCTTGGTGAATAATTTCCTGATATCTAGCATAAAAACTCCTATCCCTGCCTATAACAAAAATCGACGCAGCATATCCAAGGTGT
>CAZFDO010000073.1:0-1444 GCA_964517965.1 uncultured Clostridia bacterium | reverse complement strand
TGTAGATCGCTGCTTTTTCCCTGATTCCCCGCCGGTTGCCGGCAAAATGCTGTTCATGGCATTGTTCACCTGTATCACTGACTAACGCGCAATATACCAGTCCTACTGGTTTCTCCGGGGTGCCTCCTCCGGGGCCGGCAATACCGGTAATCCCTATACCGATATTTGAGTGGCATAATTTTTTCACTCCCCTGGCCATCTCCAGAGCTACTTGCTGACTGACTGCACCCTGCTTTTCCAGGCTTTCTGCCGAGACTCCCAGGACTTCTTTCTTTACCAGATTGTTGTAGGCAATTACACCGCCTTTAAAATACATAGATGCACCGGAAACATCGGTAATCATCTTGCTCAACTGTCCAGCGGTACAACTCTCTGCCAGGCTTACCGTCATCTTCTTACGGCCCAACAGATTTCCCGTAACCTGAGGCAGAGACTCCTCATTTTCGCCGAATATATTATTTCCCAGCTTTTCTTTTAATTCGCTTTTCGCCTTGGCAATGAAACCGTCTATCAGCATTTCGTTTTTCCCGGAGCCGATAATCACCACATCCACTACTCCTGGATGCGCGACCAGGGCAAACCGTAGGTCGCCGCCCTCCAATTTACGCTCTACCTCAACCATATCCTTAATTTCTTCATCTACTTTACTCTCACTCATACCCGTTACATGCAGAGTATGCAACCTGGTTAAGCCGCGCTCATATTTTTCCTTCAGGAAAGGCAGGACTGTTTTTTTCATCATCGGTTCTATTTCAAACTGCGGCCCGGGCAGTAAAATGATAGTTTCCGCTTTAAAATCCTGGTACTTCTGCAGTTCAATGATTTGCCCTGGAGCGGTACCTATTTCGTTAGGGATAAGACGCGCGCCTTCAATATAATAGGCTTGTTTTTCGTTTTTCTTGGGCATCTCCTGGCTGCGCTTGGCAAAAAATGCAGCTACTGACTGCATCGCTTCCCGGCTAAAGACCAGCTTCTTTCCCAGCACTTCGGCTACCACTTCCCTGGTCAGGTCATCAAACGTAGGCCCCAAGCCACCGGTTACAAAAATTATCTGGGATCTTTTGAAAACCTGACGGAAAGCTTCAGCCATGGCGGCCTTATTATCACCGACTGTATTCTCATATACTAAATTAAGACCAATGCCGGTTATTTTTTCACTTAAATAACTAGCATTGGTATTCACCTTGCCCAGTAAGAGCTCGGTACCTATGGAAATAATCTCTGTCTGCACCAGTTACCCCTCTTTTTTATTACCTCATCACCACATTACCTGTATCAATATTGAATATTTCTATATTTGTTTCAGTGTCGGTAATCTCGATACTCCCGGCTGTAGGACTACCCTTCGGCAAGGCCGGACTGCCGGGATTCATCAAAATCATCTTTTCCAGCCGTTCCAATTTCGGCAGATGGGTGTGACCCACTATGAAAATATCTATATTTA
>CAZFDO010000072.1:0-8017 GCA_964517965.1 uncultured Clostridia bacterium | reverse complement strand
ACTTTTAATCTTTAAATCCTTTAAAACCTGTGCACTTTTAATTCTTAGTTGACAACTACATAATTTATCCTTGCCAGATCAGCGAATTTGTAGTATAATAAAATTAGCCCGCTAGAGCAGGTGATGCGGGTTTGTTGTTTTATATACAAAAGCGATTATCCCCCCTAGTTTCGTGGAGTGAAACTGGCAGGGGGGACAGGCACAGATTAAGGACAAAATAATTATGAAAAAGACGATTGTGATTAAGTTCGGGGGGAGCATTGCAGTGGACCCCATTATTAAAAAGGGATTTTTTAAAGATGTTGCTGCGCTTTGGCAGCGGGGATATCATATGGTCATTTGCCATGGTGGCGGGCCGGAAATAAACGCTATCCTGGAAAAACTCGGGCAGAAGCCGAAGTTCGTCAATGGCTTGCGGGTGACTGACTCCAAGACTATAGAAATAGTGGAGATGGTCCTCTCCGGTAAGGTGAATAAGGATATCGTTGGCGCTTTGAACAGCCTGGGGGCACCTTCTATCGGATTGAGCGGCAAAGATGGCAATTTATTATTGGCTAAAAAAATAAAATCACAGGCTAATCTCGGATTTGTAGGTGAAGTGGTGAAAGTCAATACCAAAGTCCTGTTAAACCTGATGAAGGAACATGTGATCGTCGTCTCATCCCTGGGCGCTGACGCCAAGGGGCAGACCTATAATATCAATGCTGATATGGTCGCTACCAAAGTGGCTCAGGCGCTAAAGGCTGAGCGGCTGGTACTATTGACTGATGTCAAAGGGGTGCTGGCAGATGCGCAAAACTCTTCTTCCACTATACCTGTGATCAGGGCCAGCCAGGTGGCTGAACTAATCAGTAAGCAAGTGGTCACCGGCGGGATGGTCCCTAAAGTAAAATCCTGCCGTGAAGCTTTATTAAAAGGGGTGAAGGAGATCGACATCATCGATGGACGGCTCCCCCATGCCATGCTGAAGATCTTGGGTACGGCAAATAAACTGGGCACCCGTTTCTTGAAAGGATAAAAGAGATGGATTATAAAAAAGCTAAAAATATGGATGAAAAATATATCTTCTCCACTTACAAGCGGCAGCCTTTGCTGCTGGTAAAGGGAAAAGGGTCCTGGGTTTGGGACAGCGACGGCAATAAGTATCTGGATTTTTTCAGCGGACTGGCCGTAAATAACCTGGGTAACAATCATGCCAAGATAGTAAAAGCTATCAAAGCACAGGCTGGTACCATTATGCATACTTCTAATATTTTCATGACTGAGCCGATGCTGGAGGTAGCGAGTATCCTGGGTGAGCATTTTGGCGGTAAGGTCTTTTTCTGCAACAGCGGCGCGGAAGCCAATGAAGCAGCGATCAAGCTGGCGCGTAAATGGGGCAGTAAGAACGGCGGAAAACATGAGATCATAACCATGGAAGAATCATTCCACGGCCGGACTTTGACCACTATTACCGCGACCGGTCAGACCAAATACCAAAAAGGTTTTGAACCGCTGACCCCGGGATTCAAATACGCTAAATTTAATGATCTTGGTTCAGTGCAAAAACTGATCACTAAGAAGACCTGCGCAATTATGGTTGAGCCGATCCAGGGCGAGGGCGGAGTAAATATCGGGGAAATTTCCTTTATCAAGGGATTGCGGGAGATCTGTAATAACAAGAACATCCTGCTGATTTTTGATGAAGTGCAGACCGGCATTGGCCGGACCGGCAAGCTGTTCGCTTATGAGCATTTTGGCGTGAAACCGGATGTTATGACTTTGGCGAAGGCTTTGGGCGGCGGATTGCCTATCGGAACAATGCTGGCAGTACCGGAAATAGCTGCGTATTTCAAGCCGGGGAATCATGCTTCCACTTTTGGCGGAAATCCGGTATGCTGCGCCGCGGCTAAAGCTGTCCTGCAAACTATTGAAGAAGATAAATTGCTGGATAATGCCGCCAAGCTGGGGAAAATACTGCTGGAGAAAGTGACTGGGTTTGAAGGTAAGTACAAATTTATCAAAGATGTGCGCGGTAAAGGACTGATGATCGGTATCGAGCTGGAAATGGAAGGCGCGAACATAGTGACCCAGGCTCGGGACAAAGGATTGCTGGTGAACTGTACCGCGGATAAAGTAATACGGCTACTGCCGCCGATAACCGTAAAATTGAGCGAGATCAAGGCGGGAGTAAAAATACTGGATGAAATATTCGACGAAATTCAAAAAAGGAGCGCAGCGTGAATGAACTTGGATTAAGAGCCACTGTAACCAGGCCGGAACCGTGCAAAGTATGCATTGAAATAGCCATAGATAAAGAAAAAATAGTGGAACGGTCCACGACGGCATTTAGCCAGATCCAGAGGGTCGCTGTTTTGCCTGGTTTCAGGCAGGGCAGGGTACCGGCTGACCTGGTGCGGAAGAATTTTGCCAAAGTGGCGCGGGATGAAATGCTGCAGAAGCTGGTGCCGGAAGCTATTGAGCATGTGGCCCGGGAAAACAATTTTGTCCCGGTCGGGGAAACTGACGTGGAAGCATTGGAGTTTGACTTTGACAAGGAAATGAAGTTTAAAGCCAGCTTTGAAGTGAAGCCGGAAGTCAAATTGCAGAATTATAAAGTGATAAAAGTAGAAAAACAAAAGTTGGAAGTGACTGAACAGCAGGTCAATGACGCCCTGGACAACCTGCGCCACCGGGCAGCACACCTGGAAGTAGCTGCCCATGATGAAGTGAAAAAAGGCGATTTTGTGGTGCTGGATTATGAAATGTTCCATGAAGGCAACCCGGTGAGCGAGACCAAGGTCCAGAACCAGGTAGCCCAGGTGGAAGACGACCAGCTCCTGCCGAAATTCGCCGAACAAATGGTTGGAATGAAAAAAGGCGAACAAAAAGAAATTAAAGTGACCATGCCGGCAGATTTCAAAAGAAAAGAACTGGCTGATAAGGAAGTCGCGGTCAAAATAGCCATCAATGAAATAAAGGAAAAGAAACTACCCGAGCTGAATGACGAATTCGTCAAGGAGCTGGGAGAGAATATTACCCTGGCGGAGCTGAGAGAGAGGATCAAAAAGAACATCGAGTACCAGGAAGAAATGCGGATCAAAAAAGATGTTGAGGAACAGATAGTCAACAGCCTGGTAACGGCTCATGAGTTCCCCCTGCCGAATATATTGGTAGAAAAACAGGTGGATTACCTGGTGGAACGCACGAAACAGTATATTACGCAGCAAGGCGGTACGACTGAAGCTTTGGGGCTGACTGAGGAAATAATGCGGGCCAAGGTCAAGCATGATGCCGAACGGCAGGTCAAGACGTTGTTACTGTTGGAAGCCATCGGCCGCGAGGAAAAAATGGAAGTAACTAAAGAAGAACTTCTCCAGGAAATAGAAAAGACCAAGGAAACATATAAAAAAACGCCGGAAGAAATAAAAGAGTTTTTTGAAAAATATCATAGCCAGATAATCAGCCAGATGATCGAAGATAAAGTGTTCAAGTTCCTGACTGATAATGCTAAGATAACAGAAGTAAAAGCTAAGAAAAAAGAGAAAGAATAGTCAGCGGACAGCGGTCAGCGGACAGATTTGAAAAAACAGTTTTAAACTGTTACCTGAACGCTGTAATCTGAACGCTGAAAAGGAGTTTCACATGAGCTTAATTCCGATGGTAGTGGAACAATCGCAGCGCGGTGAAAGAGCGTTTGATATTTATTCCCGGCTGTTAAAAGACCGTATTATCTTTATCGGCACGCCGATAGATGATGATGTAGCTAACTTGATAATTGCCCAGCTGCTGTTCCTGGCGGCTGAAGACTCCAGCAAGGACATTTCTCTCTATATTAATTCCCCTGGCGGTTCTGTTACTGCCGGCTTGGCTATCTATGACACGATCCAATTTATAAAACCAGCGGTATCGACCATTTGCATGGGGCAGGCAGCCAGTATGGCGGCAGTACTGCTATCCTGCGGCACCAAAGGCAAGAGATTTGTCCTGCCTAATGCCCGGGTAATGATACACCAGCCGCTCGGCGGCGTGCAGGGTCAGGCCAGCGATATCGGGATCCAGGCTAAAGAGATATTGAGGATGCAGGACAAGATCAATGAATTGATCTCTCATCATACCGGCCAGTCTGTAGAACGGGTGAAGAAGGACACTGACCGCGATTATTTTATGAGCGCGGAAGAAGCCAAGGAATACGGTTTGGTGGATGAGATCATTAAGGAGCATAAGTAAAAAGCCGTTCGTAGTTCGTGGTTCGTAGTTGGTCGTAAAAACAGTAATAAAGTGATAGAGGGAGAGAAATGGTTGATCAAGTAAATACGGAAAAAAAGATAGAAATACCTGAAACACTGCCGTTGTTACCGGTCAGGGATATTGTTATTTTCCCCTACATGGTAGTACCCCTGTCAGTAGGGCGGCAGAAATCGATCAAATCCCTGGATGAAGCTATGGCCAAGGGGCGTTTGATCGTGCTGGCCACCCAGAAGCAGGCGACGCAGGAAGATCCCCAGACTACTGATATTTACGAGGTCGGGACAGTGTCGGAAATATTGCAGTTGCTGAAGATGGGCGACGGCACCATCAAGCTATTTGTGGAAGGCATAGCGCGGGTCAAAATCGAGAATTATTTGCCTAACACCGAATTCTTTGAAGCAAAAATAAGGAAAATCGCTGTCCCGGTCACCAAGACTCCGGAGATGGAAGCCTTGATGCGTAATGTGGTCAGCCAATTCGAACAGTATGTGAAGCTGAACCGGCGCTTGCTGATAGAAATGGCGATGTCGGTCAATAATCTGGAGAATCCTGATTCCCTGGTAGACGCTATTTGCGCGCACTTGAATATAAAGATCAAAGATAAGCAGGACCTGTTGTCCATCACCGACCCGATGTTGCGTTTGGAGCGGTTGATGGTCGTGCTGAACTCGGAGAATGAGATCCTGGGCATAGAGCGCAAGATCCAGGGCCGGGTGCGCCAGCAGATCGAAAAGTCGCAGAAAGAGTATTATCTCAGCGAACAGCTGAAAGCTATCCAAAAAGAACTGAAACAAAAAGATGAATATAGCAAGGAACTGGATGACCTATACGGAAAACTCAAAGAAGCAAAGTTGAGCAAAGAGGCAGAAGAAAAAGCCCGGGAAGAATTAAAACGCCTGGAAAAGATGATGCCTTATTCGCCGGAAGCAACGGTAGTGCGTACCTATCTGGACTGGCTGGTATCAATACCCTGGTCAGTGAAGACCAAAGATAATATTAATATTGATCATGCTGAAAAGATAATGAACGAGGAGCATTACGGCTTGGAGAAAGCCAAAGAGAGGATCCTGGAATACCTGGCAGTGTGCAAGCTATCCGGTAAGATCAAGGGGCCCATCCTTTGCTTTGTCGGCCCTCCTGGTACTGGCAAGACTTCGCTTGGCCGTTCCATTGCCCATGCCATGGAGCGCAATTTTGTGCGCTTCTCCCTGGGCGGAGTGAGGGACGAGGCGGAGATCCGCGGGCATAGGCGGACCTATATCGGTTCATTGCCTGGCCGGATCATCCAATCCATGCGTAAGGCCAAAAGCAAGAACCCGGTATTTTTGCTGGATGAAGTGGATAAAATAGGGCTTGATTTCCGCGGTGACCCGGCATCGGCCTTGCTGGAAGTGCTGGACCCGGAACAGAACCATACTTTCAACGATCATTACCTGGAAGTTGATTTTGACTTGTCTGATGTGTTGTTCATTACCACGGCTAATACCTTGTATTCCATCCCGCCGGCCTTGCTGGACCGGGTGGAAGTCATTAATTTCCCCGGCTATACGACGGAAGAGAAGATCAAGATAGCCAATCAATTCCTTATTCCCAAGCAATTAAAAGAAAATGGCTTGAAAGAAAAATCGTTCACTTTTAACGATGAGACCATCAAGTCGATAATAATAGAATATACCCGGGAAGCGGGCGTCCGCAACCTGGAACGTGAAATTGCCAGCTTGTGCCGTAAGGTGGCTAAAAAAATAGTGAAGGAAAAGGTTAAGAAGACGCTGGATATCTCCAAGGATAATATTCATAAGTATTTGGGGATACCCAAGTATCACCCGGATCATCTGGAAGAGAATGAAGTAGGTGTGGCTACTGGCCTGGCCTGGACCGAAGTGGGCGGCGATACCCTGGCTATCGAAGTGTCAGTGATGAAAGGCAAGGGGAAATTGACCCTGACCGGTAAACTGGGTGAAGTGATGCAGGAATCTGCGCACGCGGCGTTGAGCTTCATCAGGGCTAATGCCAGGAAATACAAACTAAAAGAAGATTTCATGAAAGACAAGGAAATCCATGTCCATGTGCCGGAAGGGGCTATCCCCAAAGACGGGCCCAGCGCCGGTATTACCATGGCCACGGCGATACTTTCCGCGCTGACTAACCGGCCGGTCAGAAAGAGCGTCGCTATGACCGGGGAGATGACTTTGCGCGGCCATGTATTGCCCATCGGCGGCCTGAAGGAAAAAGTGCTGGCCGCCTACCGGATCGGGATCAACACGGTGATCATACCGGAAGACAATAAAAAAGATATGGAAGATATCCCTGACTACGTGCAGAAGAAGATCAAATTTATTACCGTGAAACATATAGATCAGGTATTTAAGGAAGCACTTATTACGAGTAAGAGCTAGAAGCAGTAAGACCGAGGAGATGTTAATGGTTAAAATAGCGGGCATGAGAGGATTGCTGTATAACCAGAGCAAGATCGGCAGTATGGCAGATGTCATCACTCCGCCTTATGATGTGATATCTGAGCAGGAACAAAGGCAGTATCGCCTGCGCAGCCAATATAATATCGTCCGCCTGATCTTGAATACAGAAGCTAACCCATATGAAGCAGCGGCTAAATTGTTCCGGCAATGGCAGGGTGAACGGGTGCTGCTGCGTGACGGTGACCCGACTATTTATGTGTACCAGCAAGAATTCAAGATAAGAAACAAGATCATGACCAGGACCGGGTTTATGGCCGCCTCTTTCCTGGAAGAGTTTGGCGCAAAATCAGGGGTTCATGCCCATGAATATACCCTGACTAAGCCGAAGGAAGGACGGCTAAACTTAATGCGGGCTTGTGCCGCAAATTTCAGCCCGATATTTTACTTGTATAATGATGAAGATAAAAAAGTTGCCGGAATATTGAAGGTAGTCAGCCGGGAATTGCCGGCGATTAAAGTAAAAGATGATAAAAATGTACAGCATAAATTATGGCGGTTACCAAGCTCCATGGCTCATCGGCTAATATTGGCGATGAAAGAAAAGGAAGTCTTTATCGCTGACGGGCATCATCGTTATGAAGCAGCCTTGAATTACAAAAAGGAACGGGAACAAGAGGATAAGGGAAAACCAGGAACCCATTCTTATGATCATGTCATGGCTATGTTTGTGGCGGCCGATGACCCTGGCCTGGTGATCTTCCCGACCCACCGGTTACTGCAGGTCCCGGGCTTTGAACAGGGAGAATTCCTGCAGAAAATGAGCCGGATGTTCGAGCTGGAGGAAGTCGAAGGACTGCCAGCTATGCTGAAAACCATGGAAGCCAACAAAGACAAGAAGGCTTTCGGCGCCTATTGCAGCGGCATATATTATACCTTTATCTTAAAACCGAAAAGTAGTATCAATGAATTAATAAAAGAGAAAAAGCCATTAGTCTGGAAATCCCTGGATGTCACTATCCTGCAGAAAGTGATCATTGAAAAGGTGCTGGGGGTAAAGGCTGAAACAATAGCCAATGAACAAGGCTTTACCTATACCAGGGATGAAGCAAACGCGATAAAAATGGTGGATGAAGGAAAATATTCCATTGCTTTGTTCCTGAATGCCACCAAGATAGAACAGGTCATAGAAGTTGCCAATGAAGGCGAAAGAATGCCGCAGAAATCCACTTATTTCTTTCCCAAACTGATCACTGGCCTGGTAATTAATAAATTAGACTAAGATGATTACACAGATTAGAACAATTACACAGATTATTGATGTTAGCTAAAATTTAAAAGTGCACAGTTTAAAGATTAAAAGTGCACAGTTG
>CAZFDO010000071.1:0-8125 GCA_964517965.1 uncultured Clostridia bacterium | reverse complement strand
ACAGGGTTATGTGATGTGCGGCTACCTGAATATGGCTACCGCAGATAAGATGGGTGATGTGGCAGCGTTAGTCCGCGGGGTAACTACTGTTAATGAACTTTTGAAAGCCAAGGTACAGGAAGTCTCGGTAATAGCCACACAACTTGGAGTCGAGATTGGTATGACCGGGGAATCAGCGTTAGAAAAAATGGTTTAGGAGATGAGAGTGTCAACTTTAGTGAAGCCCATTGAGGTAAAAGAAAAAGTGAACCTGAAAATAGAAAATTTGATCTTCGGCGGCGAGGCTTTGGCCCGTTACCGGGGATTTACCATTTTTCTGCCGTACGGCTGCCCTGGCGATGAGGTAGAGGCAGAGATCACGGAAGTAAAAAAGGATTACGCCCGGGCCAGGATAACCAGGCTCATAACGCTTTCCCCCAATCGCATTAACCCGCCTTGCCCCTACTTTTACCGCCTGGAAGAGCAGGTAGAGAGCAAACTTTTCTGCGGCGGTTGTGATTGGCAGCATATTAATTATGAAACACAGCTTCAATTCAAGACTTCCATGGTCAAGGACGCCCTGACCTATATTGCCCGTTTTAAAAATCTTAATGTGCTGGATATTATTCCGGCAGAGAGTCCTTTTAATTATCGCAACAAAACGCAGCTAAAAGTAGGTTTGCGGGAAAAAGAAGAAGGCGGAAAAAAGATAGTATGTGGCTTTTATGCCAAGAATACTCATCGTATTATTGATGTGGAAAAATGCCAGATCCAGACGGAAACAGCTAACGGCATATTAGCCCTGGTGCGCCAACTGCTTACTGAATACGAATTGCCCGGGTATGATGAGGAAACGCATCGCGGGCTGATACGCCATATCATTGTACGCGCCGGAGTTAATACTGACCAGTACATGTTGATCTTTGTCACCAAAGAGAAGGACTTCCCTAATAAAGCGGACATTGCGGCTAAAGTTATAGAACGCTTCCCGCAGGTGATCGGCGTTATCCAGAATATAAATAAGGCTAAAACTAATGTGATCCTGGGAGAAGATACCCTGGTTATTGCCGGTAAAATAAAGATACAGGAAAAGATCAAAGACCTTTCTTTTGATATATCCCCGGTTTCTTTTTTCCAGACTAATACCGGTCAGGCCGGGAAATTATATGATACGATCCTGGAATTCGCTGAGCTTACCGGTAATGAGCTGGTTTTGGATGTGTATAGCGGAGCCGGGGCGATCGCTTTAACGGTAGCTGCGCGAGCGCAAAAAGTAGTGGGTATTGAATCGGGGCAAAGCGCGGTGAAAGACGCTATGGCTAATGCTGACTGGAACAAGATAGAAAATGTGGAATTCCGCCTGGGTGAAGCTGAACTGGTATTATCCCGTTTATATAAACAGCAGGTAAAGCCAGCGGTCATTATTGTCGATCCTCCGCGTAAAGGCCTGTCCCAGAAAGTAATAGAGGCAATCATTAACCTGGCTCCTAAAAGAATCATTTATGTTTCCTGTGAGCCATCTACCCTGGCTCGGGATCTGCAAATTTTGCATAAAAAGCATTATAAATTAGAAGTAGTGCAGCCAGTGGATATGTTCCCGCAGACTGCGCATATTGAGTGTGTGGCGAAGATAGTTAAAACAATTAAAACGGATACAAACAAATTAAAGGAACAGATGCAAACGGATAAGGGATTGGTCTGAATACGAAAGAATCTGTCTGCATCGTCTCTCAGGAGGATATACTAAAAATGAGTAAGCGTATCACCATTGATTACACTAATTGCATGGACGTGGCCATCCAGCGTGACGGTATCAGTAAAAACAAGCTGAAAGCACAGCAAACTGCGTTGCGGCAGGCCCAGCAAGAGGTCGACCGCAAGAAAAAAGCCGGACAGCTCGGGTTTATGGAATTGCCTTACAAAAAAGAAGAAGCTAAAGAAATAATAAAACTGGCGGCTAAACTAAAAGGTAAATTTGACAATTTTGTCGTGCTGGGCATTGGCGGTTCAGCTCTGGGTAATATCTGCCTGCAAAATTCACTGAACCATCTTTATTATAATTTCCTGCCCAAAGATAAACGCCGGGGCTTTCCGCGGATATTTGTGCTGGATAATGTAGATGCTGATATGGTCAAAGGATTGATGGATGTCATCGATGTGAAAAAAACGCTTTTCAATGTAATTACCAAAAGCGGCACTACCAGCGAAACCATGTCCCAATATTTTATCTTCCGTAAGGAACTGGAAAAAAGACTGGGGAAAAAATACAGCCAAAATATTATCGCTACTACGGATATCGAAAAAGGCTATTTACGTGAGCTAGCTAATAAGGAAGGGTATACTACTCTCGTAGTGCCAAAAAATGTCGGCGGCCGGTTTTCGGTTTTATCCCCGGTGGGATTATTAAGCGCTGCGTTTGGCGGAATTGATATTGAGGAATTGTTAGCCGGAGCACGCGCTATGGATAAGCAGTGTTCAACCAGCGTTATGAGCCAAAATCCGGCGATGATCTATGCGGCGATCCAATACCTGATGTATAAAAAAGGCAAAACTATTTCTGTGATGATGCCCTATGCCCAGCATTTAAAGGAACTCGCTGACTGGTATGCGCAATTATGGGCAGAATCATTGGGTAAGGCAGTTAATAATCAAGGAAAACGAGTCAATGTCGGGCCAACCCCGGTAAAAACACTGGGTGCTACTGACCAGCATTCACAGGTGCAATTATATATGGAAGGGCCATTTGATAAAGTGGTGACTATATTGTCAGTGGAAAAACTGGCCGCAGTCTTAACGATCCCGGCGTATGATGGCCATTTTCTGGGCGGCCAAACCATGAACAAATTACTACTGACTGAGGAAAAAGCCACTGCTCTGGCTTTGGCGCAGAAGGATCGCCCAAATTTAACTATTACCATGCCGGAGATCAATGAATTTACCATGGGACAATTAATTTACCTTTTTGAACTGGCTACCGCTTACATGGGTGAGCTGCTGGAGATCAATACCTTTGACCAGCCAGGAGTGGAATTGGGCAAGATCCTGACTTATGCGCTCATGGGCCGCAAAGGTTTTGAAAAGCAAAAAAAGGAAATTGAGAAAAGCTTAAAGAAAATTAAAGGAAATTACACAGTATAATGATATATCGACGGAGTATTAGCTGATTCTGTTGCTAAATTACCCTTGGACCCTGGAATTCGGCGAATATCCGGGAATTACCCGGGTGAACAGCTGGCGAGAAATTGATGAGATAATCGTAGGTTATTAGTAATAATAATAGGTTAAGAAACAAAAGAGACTAAGTGGAGAGCTTAGCCTCTTTTTATTTAGCGAATGACGCGAATAAAAAAAGCTAATTACTCGAATAGGGAGGAACCTTTTGCGTGTAATATAGGGGACGGAGTTTCTTGATTAACTATTGACAAGTAATGAAATAAGTGTTAAAAGTAAGATATGCCAAGAGACAAAAGATTGGAGTTACCGGGAGCTATCTATCATGTGATAGTACGTGGTCTAGAGCGCCGGGAAATATATAAAGATGATGCTGACCGGAAAGAATTTTTAAGGCGGTTGGAAAAAGGACTGCAGCGTACCGGAGATCAATGCTATGGTTGGGTGTTAATGCCCAACCATTTTCATTTATTGATCCGGAGTGGAGTAAAACCATTAAACGAGTTGATGAGAGGGTTACTAACCGGGTATGCGTTGTATTTCAATCGCCGGCATAGGCGCAGCGGCTATCTTTACCAGGGTAGATACAAATCAATACTGTGTCAGGAAGACGCTTACTTGCTTGAACTGGTAAGATATATTCACTTAAATCCCTTAAGAGGCAGGCTGGTAAAAGACCTGAAAGAACTAAATAGCTATCCCTGGAGCGGGCATTCTGTGATCATGGGCAAGAATAAGGTATCCTGGCAGGAAACTAAGGAAGTATTAGCCCTCTTCAGCCAGAGCAAGCATGAGGCAGTGGCCAGGTATCTAGAGTTTATCAAAGATGGCGCCAGTATGGGGAAACGAGATGATCTGACTGGCGGTGGCTTAAAACGCAGTGCTGGAGGCTGGGAAGGGGTATTTCGCTTAAAGAAAGCCAAGGAACGGTGGCAGGGAGACGAGCGGATATTAGGAGATGGTGATTTTGTCAGTCAAACGCTGAAAACTATTGAAGAAGAACTCGAGTGGAAGGAAAAACTGAGGCAGGAAGGGTGGACCCTGGATAAGCTGGCTGAAAGAGTTTGTGTTTTATTGGGTATAACGAAGGAAGAATTATTAAGACGCAGCCGGCTAAACAATATCTCGCGAGCGCGGGAACTCTTTATGTATTGGGGGAACAAGGAATTAGGAGTGCGTAGTAAAGAGATTGCCGAATATTTAGGAATATCAAAAGGTTCCGTAAGCAAAAGCATAAGGCGGGGAGAAAAGATAGCGAGACACTATAAACTAAAGTAAATCAGGCAACTACGTCCCCTATAACGTCCCCTATAATCTATAATATACGGTTAAGCTTGAAATCAATCCCGATTCCCGGGACCAGAAAAATCTCTTGACAATATAATCACCAGATGATATACTATGATAGCATTAGATATCAAAAGGAGGATACTAAACTATGCGCAGTCAACACGAACAAGTTCTGCTAGGGGCCAGAATCCCCATTGATCTTAAACAAAGACTTACTAAGTACTGTTTAGCCCATGGTATCAAGATGAACTATCTTATCACCGAAGCGATTAAAGAGAAACTACTGGAAATCAGTCAAGACAATGAAGATCTTCTGGCCACAGAAGAAAGAATGAAGAATCCTAAATTTGTCTCCCAGAAAGAGTTTGATAAATATCTAAGCCAGAGAGGGATAAAGCTCTAATGTATCGGATTCTCTATGAAAAAAGAGTTTTCAAGGACTTAGCTAAGATTCCTGATACGGATGTGGCAAGAATTAGCGATACCTTAAAGGGACTCTTACACAATCCTGTGCCTATAGGGAGCAAAAAACTTTCTGGCAGAGCAAGTCTTTATCGAATTAGGCAAGGTAATTACCGGGTTATATATGTCATAGATTTTAAAGAGAAAGAGATCAGGGTTATCTTGGTAGGGCACAGGAAAGAAATATATCGCCAGTTGTAAAGAAGAGTGATCCAAAATCCTTGCAAAACAGAAATGTTATAGATATAGTGGATATAGTTTCCTGACATATTTATAAAGTTAAGAGCTGGTGATTTAAAGTCACTAGCTTCTTTTATTAATTTAATCCTAATTTATCATCCCGAACCGCAAAAACATGACTGTTTCAATGAGTCTCTAAAACTCTAAAGTACGGCAATAAAGCTGGTTATGCGGATTACACACATTGAGGAGTGTTGTTTATGACCAAAAAA
Source organism: uncultured Clostridia bacterium (assembly GCA_964517965.1). GTDB lineage: Bacteria > CAYTYR01 > UBA6262 > UBA6262 > UBA6262 > UBA6262. The sequence goes on along the minus strand of CAZFDO010000071.1, from coordinate 2,771 downwards.
TTGTTTATATTGTTTTTCCTGTTATCTGTCCGCTGTCCGCTGTCCGCTGTACTTGCTGCCAGCCCGGGAGATGTCGTTATTAACGAGCTTATGTGGATGGGGACAGCAGCTTCCAGCAGTGATGAGTGGGTCGAGCTGTACAATAATACGGACCAGGATATTGATCTGACTAATTGGACCCTGAAAAGTGAAGACGGTACTCCGCTCATGATCTTAACCAGTACGATAACAGCCAAAGGATATTATTTGCTGGAACGCACTGATGATAATACTATCAAAGATATTGCCGCTGATAAGATCTATAGCGGCGCTCTCAGCGATACCGGAGAAAGCCTGGTCCTGTTTGATAGTTATACCGTAGTGATGGACTCTGCGCCCTGCAGCAGCGGGTGGTTTGCCGGCGCTAAAGCCCCAAATTATTCGATGGAAAGAATGAATCCAAAAGAAAGCGGCTGGCTAACTGCTAACTGGGGAAATAATAACGGGATCGCTATGAATGGATTGGATGCTAATAGCGCTCCTGTTTTTGCCACTCCTAAGGCCAAAAACAGCGTTTATTACGACGGAGCTATTGGCGATGATAATGATCCCGGTAATCCCGCCGTAGATTACCAGATCAGGATAACAGAAGTAGCTTTTGCCGCTTCTATTGATTGGGTAGAATTGTACAACTACGGCGAGACGGCAGTCGATATAGCTAATTTTATGCTTACTGATCTGGACGGAACAGATACCAGGATAGCCGCTCAGAAAACTACGCTGGCTCCGGGCAAATATGCGGTAGTTTTTTGGGATGATACCGGGCTGGATGAAACTGATGACTCCGGAGATCTCAATAATAACGGGTTTGTGGACCTGTATGTAAATGACACCGGCTTATCAGCTACTGATGATGAGTTGGTCTTAATGAGCGCGTCCAGCGGCGGGCAATTCATTGACGCAGTCTGCTGGAGCACAGGGCTGGGTGAATTCTCCAGCAGTGAAGATAAAGACGTAAAATTATTGGCCGATAACGGGCAATGGAGTATTGCCGGGGATACAGTCACTAAAAGTGACTGCTGGAGCGATGCCAGCAAAGTAACCAGTGGACAGGCTATCGGGCGGCTTGCTCCGGCTATGCCTGACACTGATTCCAAAAACGACTGGTATTTATTTAAATGGCCCACTCCCGGACAGGACAATCCCAGCTTGACCCCGCCGGGCATTACTTTGCTCTTTGATCCGGAGCCTCCTTTTAAAGACGGCCAGGTAAAAATCAGCCTGCATATTGAAACCGTGAATTCAATAATTGAAACGCCACAGTTAAGTTTCAGTGAAGGGGCCGGAGGTTTCCAGGACATTGCGTTAAACGGAGAGGATAAGAACTGGCAAGGTATTTTTGAAATCTCTCAAGACGAAACGGAAAGGACTATTTCCCTTAAATATAAAGTGATTGACCATGCTAAAAACAGCGTTGAACAGGAATTAATGTATCTGGGACTGGCCTATGTGCCGCCTGAATATGGAGAACGGATGTATTGTTTCCCTAATCCCTGGGTTATGAATTCAGGGCAACCTCTTAAGTTCTCCAATTTAGGGATTGACGAAAGCGCGATAAAGATCTTTACTTTGCATGGCGAATTGGTCAAAAAGCTCACTGGGCAAGGAGACGCTTATTGGGATGGCACCAATGAAAATGGAGAAAAAGTAGCCGCAGGCATATATATTTATTGCCTGGAAAACTCTCAAATTGTTAAAAAAGGCAAATTTGCTGTACTAAAATAGGAAAAAGCTTGATTGAGGGACTGTTTTTTGCTATACTTAAACTATCCAAACTATCGCTAAAGGGATTAATTATGAAAAATGAAAATCGGTCTTACGGTCGGATACCTTCATTAAAACACATTTCTGGCACTTTTTTCGCTGAGAATAAGCCGGACGACCCAATTAAAGTACAAATAAAGGATCTTAGCCCTGGCGGGGTTCTTTGTGAAAGCAAAACCGAGGTTCCAGTAGGGATTATCGTACAGATGGAAATCAAATTCCCGTCTACGATCAATGATGAACCGGGCCGGGTAACCGGTAAAATAGTGCGCTGCAATAAAAACGACCGGAGTAACAGGTACGAAGTGGCCGTAGCGTATATCAGAAAAAAATAGCAATATATCAATATAAAGTAAAACTAATTGATTGCGGAGACTGATAACTGCGATTACAGTGATTCGTTAGTACCCACTAATCATTGTAATCTTTTTTAATCACTGTGATTGTTTAACCTGGGGCGACTGGAGGCTGAGGCGATGAAAGCGCTTATAATGGCAGGGGGATTAGGAACAAGACTGCGCCCGTTGACGATTAATTATCCGAAGCCGATGGTGCCGGTGGTCAATAGGCCCATGATGGCTCATATCATTGAATTACTTAAGAAACACAATATCAATGAAATGGTATCCATTCTCTATTATCAGCCGGAAATGATCAAAAATTATTTTGGTGACGGCAGTGATTTTAATGTGCGCATGGAGTATGTTGATGCCGTAGAGGATTTCGGCACTGCGGGCAGCATAAAAAATGCCGAGACAAGTATCGATGAAACTTTCATGGTCATCAGCGGTGATGTGCTCACTGATTTCGATCTGACTGCGGCCCTGAAGTTCCATAAAGCCAAAAAGGCTCTGGCGACCATGGTCCTGACCAGGGTAGCTAATCCGCTGGCCTACGGCGTGGTGATCACTGACAAAGACGGGTTGATCGAGCGATTTTTGGAAAAACCGGTCTGGGGTGAAGTATTC
>CAZFDO010000070.1:0-8137 GCA_964517965.1 uncultured Clostridia bacterium | reverse complement strand
GAATATTACTGATAGCCAGGAAGATTATGCCAGGAAAGTGTGTTCTCAATTAAAAGATAATGGTGTCCGCGCCGAGCTGGATATCCGCAATGAAAAATTGGGGATGAAGATCAGGGAAGCTCAACTTGCCAAGATACCGTATATGTTGGTAGTAGGCGATAAAGAAAAGGAAAATGGTACGGTGGCCCTGCGTCGGCGCAATAGCCAGGAACAGAAAGTAATGCCCTTGGCTGATTTTATCAGCCTAGCCCAGGAAGAGATCAAAAATAAAATTTAGGGGTAATCATGAAAAAGTTATTATTAATAGTTATCCTGACATTAGTGATTCCGGTTTCCCTGCTGGCGCAAAACCTGACTGAGTTGGTGGATACTCCAACAGCAGACATATATGAATCAGGCACATATAATATAAATTTGAGAGTGTATGGGGCAGGCAGTGTCCTGACCAGGTTGCTATTTAGCGTAAGGTTTTTTGAATTGGGAGCTTACCTGGATGTAGATAATGCGACTGGTTCTCTGGATCCTAAAGCGCATGACGTACAGCCCTTGGTAAAAATACGTCTTTATACCGGCGGGCAGATATTGCCGGCCTTGGCTATTGGTTATGATGGACAAGGTCAAAACTATTATTTTAAAGAGCCTAAAGGTTTTTATGTGGTTTTATCCAAGGAACTGATCATCCCCGGGCTCATGCTTCATGTTGGCGGCAATAACCGTGATTATACGTATGGATTTGCCGGAGCCAGCTATACTTTTGAAGAGCAGGGAAGTGTTTTTGTAGAATATGAACGGATACGCAATATGAGCGATCTGACTAATAACAAGTGCAATGCCGGCCTGAAGTTCCAGATAACTAAGGAACTAGGCCTGGAATTTGATTTTAAGAATATCGGTAACCGCGGCACTGAATACGAACGAATATTACGATTTGATTATTCTGGAGAGTTTTAATCTGTGTAATCTCTTTTTAAAATCTGTGTAATCAAGGGGTTTCCCCATGGCTTTAGAGAGTGTATTGGATTTTGAACGGCCCATATTCGAACTTGAACAGCAAATAGAAGAGGTCAAAAACCTCGTTGCCGCCGGCGATATGAGCCTGTCGGTAAAATTAGGCAAAATGGAAGCCAAACTCGATGTTTTAAAGAAAAAAATATATGGAAACCTTACTTCTTGGCAGAAAGTACAGTTAGCCAGGCACCCGCAACGGCCGTATACGCATGATTATATAAAATTATTAATGACTGATTTCCTGGAATTGCACGGTGACCGGAAATTTGCCGATGACCTGGCTCTGGTGAGCGGTTTTGCTTCTTTCGAAGGAACCCCCGTATTGGTCATGGGCCAGCAAAAAGGCAGAAATGTCAAAGAAAACCTGGAACAGAATTTTGGGATGATGCAGCCGGAAGGATACCGTAAAGCTTTACGGTTGATGCAAATGGCTGAGAAGTTTAACATCCCGGTAATAACCTTTGTCGATACTCCAGGAGCTTATCCGGGTATCGGGGCTGAGGAGCGGGGGCAGGCAGAAGCCATAGCTCATAACCTGTACAGCATGAGTGACCTTAAGACTCCGATCATTGTAATTGTCATCGGAGAAGGTGGCAGTGGCGGTGCTCTGGGTATTGGAGTAGGGGATAGAATATACATGTTGGAAAACAGTATTTATAGCGTGATCTCACCCGAAGGATGCGCTTCCATACTCTGGCGGGATGCCAGTAAGGCAGCCCTGGCTGCAGAGACTATGAAAATAACGGCTAAGGATTGTTATGGTTTTGGCGTAATCGATGAGATCATCCCGGAACCGCTGGGTGGAGCTCATCATAGTTATGAGGAAGCGGCAGAGAATATCCGTAAGGTCCTGCGCCGTGATCTTAAGGAATTAGTGAAAATAGTACCAGATGAACTGATCAAGAAACGGTACGAGAAAATTCGGACCTGGGGAGTATATAAAGATAGCAATTGAGCTCATAGTTCATAGCTGACAGGGAAGGAAAAAGGAAAAATATGAAAGCAAAAAAAATAGCGATCGTTACCAGCGGCGGTGATGCGCCAGGAATGAATGCGGCTATCAGGGCAGTAGTGCGTACCGCGATATTTAATGGTTTAGAAGTAGTGGGCATTGAAAGAGGGTATCAGGGTTTGATTGAAGGGCAGATAGTAAATCTCACCCTACGTTCTGTTTCCGGGATCATTAACCGGGGCGGTACTATTCTTAAAACGGTTCGTAGTGAAGAGATTCAGACTTCTAAAGGTATGGAAAAAGCTGTCGCCGTCATCAAAAAAAATAAAATAGACTATCTGGTGGTCATTGGCGGCAATGGCTCATTCCATGGAGCCTGGGAAATTTACCAGGCTACCGGCCAGAAGCTAAAAGTCGTCGGCATCCCGGCTAGTATTGATAATGATGTGGCTGGGACAGATGAAACTATCGGCTTTGATACTGCTGCTAACACAGCTGTCGAAGCGATTGATAAGATACGGGATACTGCGACTAGCCATGAGCGAGTATTCGTGATCGATGTAATGGGCCGCGATAGGGGTTTCCTGGCTCTGCAAGTAGGCTTGGCCAGCGGCGCGGAATTCATTTTGGTGCCGGAATTAAGGTATGACTTAGTGAAGATATGTGATTCTATTTCCAGCGGCAAGCGCCATGGCAAGACCAGCTATATTTTGGTGATGGCCGAAGGAGCAGGCAGTCCGCAGGCGATTTGCGAGCAGATCAAGGATTGTACCGGCATGGAAGTGCGTTATAGTACATTGGGATATATTCAGCGTGGCGGCTCTCCGACTGCCCGCAGCCGGATACTGGCTGAGAAGTTTGGTAAAAGGGCTATAGAGTTGGTCATGAAAGGTGAAAAAACCAAGATTGTTGGTATTGTTAATGACAAAATAGTCACCAGTCCCCTGGATCATGCCTGGAAAGGCTCTAAAGAACTGGATAAAAAAATGCACAAACTAGCGGAGATACTGGCAATCTGAAAATGGACCGCGGTCGGCGGTTGGCAGTCAGCAGTTAAAAGCAAATAAAAATAAAAAACAGGAGGGAAAAGTGGGAAGGAACATTGATGATATTGTAAAGGAGCTAGTATCAAGCGATGATTTGCATGTGAAAGAGAAATGTCTGGATGAAATTTGGTCTCAGGCCAGGGAAAAGGGTATTTATACAGCCAGTATACAGGGCTTGTACGTCGCCAGAGGACAGGAACAGTATAAAGGACTGAGCGTTCCGGCGATGAATTTGAGAGCCTTGGCTTATGATTCAGCCAGAGCGGTCTTTCGGGCTGCCAAAAAAATAAATGCTGGCGCTTTCATTATGGAAATAGCCAAAAGTGAAATGGGCTATACTAATCAGCGGCCCAGTGAATATGTAGGAGTGTGCCTGGCAGCAGCAGTAAAAGAAGGCCATGAGGGCCCGGTGTTTGTCCAGGGCGACCATTTCCAGGTCAATATGAAGAAGTATAAAGAAGACCCCAAGAAAGAAGTCCAGGGAGTGAAAGACCTGATCCGCGAAGCTATTGCCAGCGGTTTTTACAATATTGATATCGATACCTCTACCCTGGTGGAGCTGGAAAAGCCCACAGTCAAGGAACAGCAAAAACTTAATTACGAAATATGCGCGGAATTGACCAAATATATCCGCAGTATCGAGCCGCAGGGGATCACGGTGTCTATTGGTGGAGAGATCGGGGAGGTTGGTACTAAGAATTCCACCGTAGAAGATCTTGATGCTTTTATGGATGGATATCTTTCATTATTACCAAAAGGTATGATTGGTATCAGTAAAATGAGCGTACAAACCGGTACTTCCCATGGCGGCGTGGTCTTGCCTGATGGAACAGTGGCCAAAGTAAAACTTGACTTCAATGTGTTAAAAGAAATTGGAGAAAGCGGCCGCAAGAAGTATGGGATCAGCGGCGCTGTACAGCACGGTGCTTCCACTTTGCCTGATGAAGCTTTTCATAATTTCCCGGCAGCAGAAACCGCGGAAGTGCACTTAGCCACAGGTTTTCAGAATATGATTTACGAAAGCAAGAACCTGCCAGAGGACCTGCGGAAAAAAATGTATGATTGGCTCCATGAGAATGCCAAGGACGAGATGAAACCAGGTCTGACTGAAGAACAGTTCATCTATAAGGCCCGCAAGAAAGCTATCGGTCCTTTCAAGAAAGAAATGTTCAGCATGCCGGGAAATCTGCGGGAAGCTATTGGCCAGGAATTGGAAGCTAAATTCAGTTTCCTTTTTGACCAGCTGAAGATCAAAGATTCCAAGGAATTAGTGCAGAAATATATTAGTAGCGTGAAAGATATCCCCAGAGCCGCTTCCCTGATGGACATTAAAAAGGGCGGAGAGATGTCCAGTGAAGGAGCGGATTAATTTTCTACAAGAAAATTAGCTCATAGCTCATATTAGCTCATAGCTCATAGCTCATAGGGATTTAATAGCTAAGTTGCTAAACTGCCATGAACTAAATTGCTAAAATGCTGCGAGCCAAAACGGAGTTTATATGAGGCGAAGCAAGATTATATGCACGATCGGTCCGGCCAGTCAGGATCTGCAGACTATTAAGGAGCTGATACAGGCGGGTATGAATATTGCCCGCCTGAACGCTTCACATGGCGATTTTAAAACTTTAGCAAAAATAGTTTACAATATTAGAATTGCGGCTAAAGGATTGCAGAAAAATGTGGGTATTTTGCTGGATTTGGAAGGACCTCACGTCCGGGTGGGAGATATTGCCGGCGGAAAGGTCGATCTGCAAGACGGCCAGGAACTGATCATTACCAACTCGTCAATACTGGGTAACAGTAAATATATTTCCATCAATTACAAAAAGATCATCAAAGATATAAAAGCCGGCAATAATATCCTGCTGGATGATGGCAATATTAAACTGCAGGTAGTAAAAAAATCTACTGATGGCTTGCATTGCACTGTGCTTGATGGAGGAATCCTCAAAAGCCATAAGAGCGTGAATGTGCCTGGCGTTTATTTGAACTTACCTTCATTAACCACCAAAGATTTGGATTATATCAAATTTGGTATTCAGCAACGGGTAGATTTTTTCGGTCTTTCTTTTGTGCGGCAGACACAGGATGTGATGCGGGTTAAGAAGCTTATTAAAAAACTCAAAGCCAAGACCTGGGTCATAGCCAAAATAGAGCATCCTCTGGCAGTGGCTAATATTGATGATATTATCAATGCCTCTGATGGTATCATGATCGCCCGCGGTGACCTGGGAGTGGAACTCCCCACGGAAGATGTACCTATTGTTCAAAAAACAATTATCCATAAATGTAATACCTTTGCTAAACCGGTAATCACGGCGACACAAATGCTGGAATCAATGATCGATAATCAGATCCCGACCAGAGCCGAGGCTACTGATGTGGCTAATGCTATAATTGACGGCACTGACGCGGTGATGTTATCCGGAGAAACAGCAGTGGGAAAACACCCGGTTTTAGTGGTCCAGATGATGGAGAGAATAATCCAAAAAGCCGAAACCTCCATGGACTATGATAAGATATTTGAATCTAAAAAAATGATCCGTGCAGTCGGAAATATTCCTCATGCGGTAAGCCATGCCACTATCCAGGCCGCGATAGACCTGAAAGCCAGGGCCATAATCACTGCTACTAAGAGCGGCCAGACAGCGCGATTGATATCCTGCCATCGTCCAAGTGCTTTTATTTATGCTATTACTACCGACCTGGAGAATGTCAGGAGACTGAACCTGCTCTGGGGCGTGATACCTTATCATATTGCCAAGTATATCGGCAATACCGATCAGATGATCGAATATTCCATGAGGGTGGTCAAACAGCACAAGAGAGTGCAGTCTGGCGATACAGTGGTCATTACCAGCGGCGCGCCAGCCGGGATCGCCGGCAAGACCAATATGCTGGAAATCAATGTAATTAAGTAACCGTTGCTCCCTGCTGATTTGTCTAAAGGACAAATCAATCCCCCCTAGTTTTGCTGCGCAAAACTGACAGGAAGGACAGGCGACGCGGGGGCAGGCGAGTTTACGAGTTTGGAGTAGTTTAAATGAAAGAGCACAAAATTGAGATCAGGGTAAGTTACGCTGATACAGACCAGATGGATGTGGTATATTACGCTAATTATTTCGTCTGGTTTGAACGCGGCCGCATAGAGTATCTGCGGGCCCTTGGTCTATCCTATAAAGAAATGGAAAAACAGAACCTGATCCTGCCGGTGATGGAGGCCAGTTGTTCTTATAAAGCCCCGGCCCATTTCGATGATCTTGTATTGGTAAAAACAAAAATAAAAGAATTGGGTAAAAGCAGCATCAGTTTTACTTATGAAGTATTAAATAAGGAAACCGGCCTGCTACTGGCTACCGGTGAAACCAGGCACCCATTTATAAATAAGGAAAGAAAGATAGTAAGAATACCAGATGATATCCGTACAAAACTAGTGACCAGCGACTAGCGACCAACAACCAGCAACTGACTTTAGGAGGTCCAATAATGTTTCGCATAATGTGCAAATCAAAAATCCACCGGGCGACCATAACTGAAGCAAACCTGACCTATGAAGGCAGTATCAGTATTGACCAGACCTTGCTAAAAGCAGCGGATATTCTGCCGTTTGAAAAAGTACAGGTCTTGAATATTAATAACGGTTCCCGGGTAGAAACTTACGCTATGGAAGCAGCGGCTGGGTCAGGAGTGATTTGCCTGAATGGAGCAGCCGCCCGCTGGGGACAGCCCGGAGACCTGGTGATCATTATCGCCTATGAAATTGTAGAAGAAAAGAAGGCTAAAAAATATCAACCAAAGATCGTACTGGTAAATGAAAGAAACAGGATTAAAAAATGATCAAGATCATAAATCTTACCAAAAAATACGGTAAGCTGCTGGCCTTGGATAATTTGAATTTGGATATCTCACCCGGTGAGATTTTTGGCTTTTTAGGGCCTAACGGGGCCGGCAAAACCACGACCGTTAAGCTGCTCTGCGGCCTGCTGAAGCCGACCAGTGGCCAGGCTATTGTCGGTGGTATCGATATCCAGCAACACCCTGAAGAAGCCAAGAAGGGTATCGGCCTGGTACCGGATTTTCCTTTTATTTATAAAAAACTTACCGGTAACGAGTTCCTGCGGTTCATCGGCGACCTTTATGATGTAAGTGAAGAGGATATAGCTGATAAGATCCCTAAATATCTGGAAATGTTTGAATTAACTCCCTGGGCTAATGAATTGATCGAGAATTATTCCCGCGGGATGCAGCAGAAGCTGGTCATGGCCAGTGTGCTCCTGCACGAACCAAAAGTAATTATCCTGGATGAACCACTGGTGGGTTTGGATCCCAAAGGGGCCCGGGTGATGAAAGAGATATTCGTTAATTTAAGTAAAAGAGGAACGACTATTTTCATGTGCACCCATACCTTGGAGATCGCTGAAAATATGTGCAACCGGATCGCCATAATACAAGAGGGTAAGCTGACTAATATAGGGACCACCAATGAATTGCGCCAGCAGGTTAAAGAGGGTGGCAATCTGGAGGATATTTTCCTGCAGCTGACTGGCGGCTCAGAATATGCAGACCTCTTGAAGTATCTGGAATAGCCTATGAGAAGTATCTGGTTATTGATTAAAATACATCTCGTGTCTTTGCGGAATTCCCTGAAGATCACCTCTAAAGAAGATATAATCAAGCGCATTATTTTCCCTTTGCTGGGTATGGTTTTCCTCACGGGAGTGTATGTCCTATGCTATAAAGGCATGGTTTATATGCGGGGAACGCCTTTATTGGGCCCGCTGCTCATTGCCCGGTTCTTTGCTATGATCTTTCTGGCTTTTCTGGCCATGCTTGTTTTTTCCAATATTATTACCAGTTTTACCGCTATTTATTTCTCCCAGGACCTGCATCTTCTTTTAAGCAGCCCGATTTCCTTTAATGTGGTTTTTATCCTTAAATTTGTAGAGACGATGGTATATTCATCGTGGATGTTGCTGCTATCCTTATCGCCGCTGATACTAGCCTATACGCAAGTCTACCTTTACCCGGTCAGCGGGTTTTTGCTGTCGATATTGGCGCTAATACCATTTTTCGTGATCTGCTCCGGTATCGGTGTGCTGCTCAGCCTCATTCTAATGTTCTTCTTCCCCAG
>CAZFDO010000069.1:1302-8144 GCA_964517965.1 uncultured Clostridia bacterium | reverse complement strand
ATATACAGGTTTAAGAAAATCCCGGGCCAGGGAAACGGCAAAGAACGGGATAAAAACAATAATAGCCACAATAACGATTATAAACCTGGTTTTTACTTCCTGCAGTCTTTCTAAAACCGTAGTTTCCGGAATACTGACGAGAATGATCCAGCGATTGAAAATCAGGGTGGGGTCAATCCCTATTTGCAACCCGCCGATATATCCATATTCTTTGGAGAACGGGATCAATCCGGAAGTTACAAAATCTGATACCTTTTTACTGGGTTCTATACCTTTTTCATCCTTGGCATCGCGTTTTACTTTTTGATAGACTTCATTATCAGCCAACCGCTCTTTGAGATAGCGGGAAAAGAGCATGCCGTTATCATATAACAGCAATCCCCCCTCGTCCAGGATGGTGACAAAAACATACCGGTTTTCCGCGATACTGCGCATAATGGTATAATGCGTGATCTCTCCAACCTTACGCAAATCAATAATGCCAACAATAACGCCGAGCAATTTTTTGGTCTTCAGGTTCCTGACTGCCCGGCTGATCACTAATTCCGGTTGTTTATCCACAGCCCCAATACTGGGAGCTGAAAAATGGATCCGGTCATTACTAATTGCTTCGATAAAATACTCCTGGCTGGAAAAATCCTGGCCCTGCCACTGGGCAGAAGTCAGGGCCATGGGTTTACCGTTGGGAGCGATCAATCCCAGCAGTTTGTAGGAAGATTCTTTTTGCTGGAATTCCTTCAAGCTGTTAACTACATCCTGAGTAGCGTTATCAGTACCGGCTGGGGCTAGCTGGAACACAGAATACATATTGGATAAGTATTCGATCTCATTGATCCTTTTATTAAAAAAAGAGCTGATATTGTTGCTGAGGGTATAAGAAGCATTGGTTAAATACCCTTTGGCTTCCTTAACCAGCACATATTTGCTTAAGTTATAGCCATAGACCGCGATCAAGATGGACGGAGCCAGCGATGCGCTCAGGAACAGGATCACAAAAACCGGGGTAAGCTTTATCTTGAATTTTTCCCATAGGTGGTATTTGGCCAGGAAATAATAAGGCAGGATAAAAACAACTATCCCAAACAAGAGTAGCAGATACGGTTGAACGAGCTCCCAGTAACTAGGCATGTATTATTATTCTTTCATTGAGCTGGGGTATTATTATCAGGACTGCTTTTGCCGTTATTCATATGCATCCGGCCATACAAAAAAGTGCGGACAGCTGTCTGTTTCAGTGACTCCAGGTTGTTAAATGTGACTCCCGTATTGAAAAATCCCTCCTTCTCACTTGGGACGACCCACACTACTTTCACTTCGGTAGTAATCCTATTTCTGTTGGGCCCTGGCAGGCTGAAAATAAAAATTGCTTTGCTGCTCATTTGTAGTCGTTTGGGCAGAAGAACCATCATGCCCCGCTCAGACAGGTTAACTGCTTTGGTCAATGTGCTATACGCACTACCATCCTCCAGCGAGGCATTGATCACCTGGACTCCTTCCTCAAATTTGACCCGGGAGCTTTGCCTCCGTTCAGGCTGCTTAAAATCAATCATTACAAACCTCCATCAAAAATCTATTTTATAGGTATCGTAAAGGAAAATGTAGTGCCCTGGCCTAAATCACTCTCAATGGATATCTGGCCGCCATGCATCTCTACCAATTCTTTACAGATGAACAATCCCAATCCGCTGCCTCCCCGCCCGACCCCGAACTGTTGGAATTTTTGGAAGATTTTAGGTAGATTGTCTTTGGCAATACCTACTCCGCTATCACGCACCGAAACATGAATACTATTTTCCGCCTGGTTGATCATTGTGGTAATATCAATATGTCCCTGCTCCGGCGTAAACTTAATGGCATTACTGATAAGATTCATGATTACCTGGGTGACCTTGTCAGGATCTGCCTGTATTTCCGGAATAGCACCAGGCATTGTTTTCAGCTCCAGCTTCTTACTTTTAGCCCACAACTGGCTGGAATCAACTACCTTTTGAATTAACTCGTTTAAATTTACGGGAGCCAGCTTCAATTCCATTTTGCCGGATTCAATTTTGGCAATATCCAGCAGGTCATTGATCAGCCTTTCCAGGCGGCTGATGCCATCGCCAGCGTCCTTGAGCAGCTCTTCCTGTTCCGGGTTGAGCTCTCCGGCAATTTTATCTTTGACCGTCAGCACAGCTCCTTTAATAATGGTCAAAGGAGACCTTAGCTCATGGGAAACATGAGCTACAAATTTATCTTTCAGGGCATCTATTTCTTTCTGCTTGGTCACATCACTTAATACTGAAACAGTACCGACGGTCATCCCGCTGATGTCTTCAATAATAGCACTGGAAGCGCGTAATATTTTCCTGGTATTTTCCAGCCCATGCACTATTATTTCTTCTATTTTATCTCCCTGTTCAGGGATGCCGGAATCCTTGGTAAAAGAGGCCACTTGGTGCTCATCCAGGTTATCAACAATATGTTTTCCAGCCACCTGGTCTTTAGACTTGCCCAGCATCTTTTCCGCGGCCTCATTCATGAATACTACTTTTCCTTCTTTGTCCACCACCATCAGGCCGTCAGATATACTGCGCAGGATCCGCTCGGTTTTTTCTTTTTCCCGCACTAGTTTCTTTTTATCTTCAATTAATTCATTAATTGCTTCCCGTACCTTATGTTGTACGGTTTCATCAAATTTCTTGGCTTTGGCTACCAGTTCTTTATATTCATCATAAGATATTCTCTTCATCCGGCCGGCTTTTTTGACTGTTGGCTCCATGGCTCCGCCAAGCCCGGGACCTAAGCCAGGTCCTAATCCAGGTCCAAGACCGGGACCCAATCCGGGGCCAAGGCCAGCCCCAGTTCCGGTACCTGTACCACCGGTTCCCGTACCGCCACCACCTGTCCCGGTGCCTGTTCCGCTGCCACCGGTGCCTGTTCCTGAACCCATTATGGTCGGCCTGTTTCGTCTTCTTGGTTTGTCCGAAGACGGGGTATTAGAGATAAATTCCCCTTTTTTCATTTGCACAAAAGTGCTTTGGTTTACGGTAATATTGGATACATTATTGTTTTTCAGTAATTGGTTCAAGCCACCGTCTTTTACCGTTTTTTGCGGGTCACTCATGAGCACAATGAAATCCTGCATTTCTTTTTCACTAACGCTGGCATTAATAGTCAGGCTTTCTACCTGGAGATGTTTAAAAGTTCCTTCCAGCAAGGCTATTACCTGCCCAGACCGCTCGGTCAGGTTGATATTTTCAATAATAATCTTCCCTTCAATTAAACCGATATTTATTTCTTTCCGGGTAGAGAATATTTCCTGCGATACATCTTGCAGTTGCTTAAAAGACTCTTTGACAAAGGGATGATCGATAAAATAGAGGCTGGTTTTGCGGACCGTGGCACCCAAAAGCTTAGCCAGGGAGAGAAACTTAGCTATCTCTTGTTCGTTTTCCTGTGGCGCTTTAGCTTCTTCAGCCATTATGCACCTTCCTCGTTTTGAAATCCTACATAAGCTCTATTGAAAAATTAAGCATCTTTTAAAAATCGGTGCGAAGTCCCCAGTGCCAGATTTACATAAGTAAATCTACAGGGGATAATCATTTTACATTTTATCCAAATCGGCTGCTGTTTTCAAGCAAAATCTCTGCCATTTCTTCATAGGTCGAGCACTGGTAAAGATGGTTACGCAAATTCTTGGCTCCTGGGAAGTCATGCACATACCACCCTAAGTGTTTGCGCATCTCAATCAGGCCATGATTGCCTTTTTCCTCCTGCATCATCCTGGCCTGTTTCAGGATGGTTGGTACTACTTCGTTAAATCCTGGCTGGTGATAACGCTGCTGCCGTAAAAAATCCTTCACCTGGGTAAATAAGTAGGGCCTGCCGAGAACGCCTCTGGCTAAACCAACCCCGGCACAACCAGTCTGGTCCAGGACTTCTTTAACCTGCTCAGGTGAATTCAAATTGCCGTTAGCCAGCACCACGCCTTTAAACATTTTTTTAGCTTCGCTGATAATTTCCATATTGATCGGGCCGGAAAATTTTTGGGCAAAGGAGCGGCCGTGTACCATTAATGCCTGGAGTGATATATCTTTAACTGCAGCGAGCAGGTCCAGCACGGTTATATCCCCCACCTGGGTCCGGGTCTTG
This sequence comes from uncultured Clostridia bacterium, assembly GCA_964517965.1. GTDB lineage: Bacteria > CAYTYR01 > UBA6262 > UBA6262 > UBA6262 > UBA6262. Next base: position 4,010 of record CAZFDO010000069.1, on the reverse strand, counting down.
ATCGATACAGGCAGGTTGGTATTTTCCCGCACCGCTGACAGTACTTCCCTGGCCAGCGATAAATTTTTCATCAAGTAACAGCCGGCCCCGGTTTTGATAATATCCTTGACCGGACACCCAAAATTAATATCGATCCCGGCTGGCTTCACCTGTTCCGTGATATACTTGGCCGCATAAGCAAAATGTTCCGGAATAGTACCAAAGATCTGTATTATTAAGGATTGTTCCTGGGAGGTGAAATTGAATAACCGCCTGGTTTTAGGGGAATGGTGGAACAGCCCGGTCACGGAAATCATTTCACTATAAACTACGTCTGCGCCTGCTGCCAGGCAGATCCGCCGAAAAGGGCTGTCTGTCACTCCGGCCATCGGGGCCAGGGCTAAGATCGGTTGCGGCAGATTCTCCCAAGTAAATTTATTGATTTTTGTCATTGTTGTGGTATATAATACCACAAAGTTCATTAAGGAGCAAACCGAATATGACAAAATCAGTTAAAAATCCAAACTGGCAATTTATTGATGACCTGGGTACTTTTATCATACCCAATCCGCAGCACCTCTCCCGATTATATTTCCCGCTCTGTAATGAGCAAGGCCTGCTCTCCAGCATCACCCCTGACCTGCACGGTGATATCAAAACTGGACAGAATTCCTTCCTGCTGCAACCGGTCAGTGAGTTTGATCTGCATAACTTTAAATCCAAACGTGATTTTTGGCTGCATCTTGAAGGATCAGGCGCTTTTTCCCTGACTACTCCCGGACGGGATGATACCCAGCTTGAAGCAGGATTCCTGTATCATAAGATGACCCGGAGGATAGCGAAAGTAAATCTCGAAACCGAGATCACTAATTTTGTGCCGACTTCCGGGGAACCGGTAGAATTAATGCTAGTCACCGTCAAAAACACCGGCCGCAAAAAATTGGCCGTTACTCCTACCTGCGCTGTTCCTGTCTATGGCCGTTCTGCTGACAACCTGCGCGATCATCGCCACGTTACTTCATTATTACATCGTATCCTGGTCAGCCGTTCTGCCGTAACCGTCACTCCCACTATGAGTTTTGACGAACGTGGCCATAAGTTAAACAAAATTTCTTACGTGGTTCAAGCCTGTACCGGCACCGGCGTCCTTCCTGTCGGAGCTTTCCCGACAGTAGAGGAATTTATAGGCGAAGGCGGGGATTTATGCCAACCCAAAAGTATTCTGCATCATCTGCCCCCCACCGCCCAAAACGGTGCAACCAGAGCGGGAAAAGAAGCCATGGGCGCATTGCAGTTTGCCAGCGCCACACTCAACCCTGGGAAACAACTTTCCTATGTGGTGATCATGGGTATCACCAGTGATCCTAAAGACACCAAACGCTGGCTGAAGAAATTCGGCTCTGCTGAAAAATTCTCACGGGCGCTCAAAGCCAACCAGGATTTCTGGCGCGAGCACTTGAGCCAGATCCACTTCGACACCGATAATGAGAACTTCAATAATTGGACAAAATGGGTCATGCTGCAGCCTATCCTGCGCAAGATCTATGGCAATTCCTTCTTGCCAGACCATGACTATGGCCGCGGCGGACGCGGGTGGCGTGATCTCTGGCAGGACCTGCTAGCACTGATACTGATCCATCCGGGGGAAGCCAGAAGCTCCCTGATCAATAATTTTGCCGGGGTCCGGATCGATGGGACCAATGCCACCATTATCGGTCATAAGCCGGGAGAATTTGTCGCCGATCGCAACAATATCAGCCGGGTGTGGATGGACCATGGCACCTGGCCCTACCTTACTCTGGAGTTGTATCTGCACCAAACCGGGGATTTTGAGATTCTCCTGGAAGAAATTTCCTATTTCCGCGATCCGCAACTGATGCGCGCCAAGCACCGGGATACAGACTGGACGCCCCAATACGGCGTGCAGCTTAAGACCAAAAAGGGCGATGCTTACTGGGGCAGCATAATCGAACATATCCTGGTGCAACATCTGGTACAATTCTTTAATGTCGGGGAACATAATCATATCCGGCTGGAAGATGCCGATTGGAACGATGGCCTGGACATGGCCAGGGAACGCGGCGAAAGCGTGGCCTTCACTGCTCTGTATGCAGGCAATATGATGAAGATCGCTGATTTACTGGAGTTATTGGGCCAGCGCAAACAAATAACCACTATCTCTTTAGCTCACGAGCTACTGATCCTGCTGGATACCATAAATAATTCCAGCCATTATAACGTCATTAGCGAAAAGCATAAGATCCTGGACCATTATTTTGCGGCAGTCACACCTGCTATCAGCGGCAAGAAAAAAGAAGTACCTATCACCGCTATCGTCAAGGACCTGCGCGCCAAGGCCCAATGGCTAAACACGCATATCAATGAAAATGAATGGCTCAATATTAAAGGCGGCGCCAACTTGTATAACGGTTATTATAATAATGATGGCCTGAGAGTAGAAGGAGAGCATTCTAAAGGATTGCGCATGACCTTGCCCGGACAGGTTTTCCCCATTATGGGAAAAGTAGCCTCTAACGAACAAATACCCAAAATTTATGCCAGTATCAAAAAATATTTGCAGGATAAAGACCTGGGAGGGTTCAGGCTGAACACTAATTTCCATGAATTACAGCTTAATCTTGGCCGGGATTTTTCTTTTTCCTATGGAGATAAAGAAAATGGCGCTTTCTTTAATCATATGTGCGTAATGCTGGCTTATAGCCTCTATG
>CAZFDO010000069.1:0-1292 GCA_964517965.1 uncultured Clostridia bacterium | reverse complement strand
ACTACCTGACTGGCTCAGCCAGTTGGTTCATTGTTACCCTTCTGGAAGAAGTTTTCGGCGTCAAAGGGCATTTTGGCGATTTTCTGCTCAATCCTAAATTTTCCTTAACGCAAATCAATGAGCTTGGCCAAATCAGCGTAACTACGACTTTTGCCGAGAGAAGGATCAAGGTAATTTACACTAATGCCAAGAATTTGGAATACAGCAAATATTCTATCCAGGCCATTTCTATCAATGGCGTAAAAACAGATTTCCGGCTGATCGGCAAATCTGCAGCCCTGGTTGCCCGTTCCGCCCTGCTGGCACAGGCCACCAAAAAAATCAATCTTATTGAAGTAACCATAGAGTAGCGTTCCTTACACTAAAAAAGAAGGAGCAGGATCTTTCCCTGCTCCTAATTTTTTATTTTACCACTCTACCACTTCCTGTCCCCCCTGCCAGTTATGCTTAGCAGAACTAGGGGGGATACCACTTTATCATTTGGCAGTCTTATTTTCCGTTCTGATCTCTTTCCTTAACTCCTTGTTTTCCAGGCGTTGTTCCTGCCGGTGTTGCTGGTTTTCGGTTTTTTGTTCCTGATGATGCGCTTTGATAGCTGCTTTCTTTTGCGCCTGGGTCATATTGGGATCATTGGCGATCTTTTCAAAGAAAGCCACATTTTCACCATGCCTTTGCTCACGGAAACTGACATTTTCCTGATATTGCTGTTCAAAGTGATTGCTTAATTCTGTCTTTTGGGCCTCGGTCAGTTTATTATTATTGGCTAAGCGTTCTTTCAAGAAAGCCATATTTTCATCATGCTGTTTCTGGTTAAAAGCCTTGTTTTCCTGTTTTTGTGTCTGCTTCTGCTGTTTGACTGCGGCCTTTTTTTCTTCCTTTGTTTTTCCTTTCAGACTTTCCCGCGTTTCCTTATTTTCCTGGTGTTGCTCTTTCATATGTTCTTGTCTTTCCGTTCTTTGCTGCTGCCGGAACTGTTTAGTTTCTTGTCCCTTAGTTGCCCTCTGGTTCATTCCCTGTCCTTTATTTGCGGCATATAACAAAGCCGGAAACAAAAACAGCGCTCCTACTGCTAAAACCATTATTTTTTTCATCCTGCACCTCCTAAATTTGACCGTCTCGGTCTAATTTACCCCCCTGTATAGATTTCATAGAAATCTAGGGGGGAGCCTTCTACTCATATAGACGCATCGGAGCAAAAAAGGTTTACCGAGTTTTACTTAGGTGCTTTCCAGTTCTTGGTTATGTTTTCCAGTGCCTGATAGCTTGGTTTTTCAGAAAAATCCGAGCGGACC